>JBLHPP010000087.1:0-9074 GCA_047624385.1 Crocinitomicaceae bacterium | reverse complement strand
CACATTCCTCGCTGGGCAAGCATCGATGATTATTCTGACAATGGCCAGGTCTACCTGGATGATCGCTTCACCCAATGGATGAGCGAAACTCCCCAGCCACCCTTCATTGCCGACCGAACCAGCCAGCATGACACCCCACTTAGAGTCCTCTCACCAGCCCGCGATGCCACCTATCTACTTGATCCCGACCTCCCAGACCGAGGAGCATATCTATCACTGATTTCTAACGATCCTAAATCCACAAAATGGACCAGCCCTAGCCTAGAAATCATAGACCACCACAACACGCCCACCATCATCCTCACCGAAGGCGACCACCAAGTCACCGCCCACCACCGAGCCACGGGAAAATCCAACACCATCCGTTTCTCTGTCAAAGAACTTTAAGCTTCTAGATTCGTCCCACAGTCCCCAATACGTAGAACTACCGTCTCGGTCACTTGAGATTCTTCCGGCACAGCCGCTGCCAGTAACCTACAAACCCAACATTACGATATGTGAGTGGGATGATATTATTCAGGCTTGGTTGAACCTAGTTTCTCAACTCCCCACATCACCGCAGCTCCCAGCAGGATAATGACGAGAGCTATGGCTAGCTGGCCATCGATCTGAGGTATATGGTTAGTGTAACTCAGGATCTTTTCTTCACCATTTTTGATAATCACCTCACCAGGAGATTTCCAAGGCCAAATGATGGCAAGTGAGCCAGCCACGAAGCCTGTGATGACGGCCACTGCGACATCGTGAAACCTCTTGAATAGCCAACTAAGAAGATGTGAGAGTGCGATGAGTCCAACGACCGCACCGACTCCTACGGGCACAAGAATGGGTAATGAAGCACTTAAATCCCCTTCTCTCAGTTTATTAACTGAAGTGATCATAATAAGCTGATAATTCCCCATTAGTAGCAGGACGAATGATCCGGAAACCCCCGGAATGATCATACTGCACATGGCGACCACCCCACAGAGCAAAAGGTAGAGGATATTCGTGCTCTCGCTCGCTGCTGGAGTAAATGCCAAGCTGAGAGCTATCGACAGGCCTATGGCTAAAGCTAGGTAGCGTGAGATAGTCCACTTTTGCACCATCTTCCCAACAGACGGGATGGAGGCTAGGATTAATCCAAAAAATAGAGCAGCCACATAGATAGGGTATTTATCGAACCCAACTTCTAGCAATTTCGCTAAAGTGAGTACGCTACACACAACCCCAGCCCCCAGAGCAGCAAGAAACCAGAGGTCCACGTGGTCGATGAATTCTTTGATTTTAAATGAACATAGCATTTTGATAGCCTTAAAGTCAAAAGACTTGAGAGCATTGATGAGTCTCTCGTATATGCCGGTGATGAAGGCTACTGTGCCGCCTGAGACGCCAGGGACAACATTGGCTGCGCCCATGGCGAAACCTTTTAGGAATACTCCAAATAAATTCATAGTGTGTGGCGATTCAATAAAAACAGCGCAGCTCATTTTGAGTCTGCGCTGTGTGAAATTCCAATAGGAAATGTTGATTACATTTCGAGCATCATACGCGTCGGATTCTCAAGGCATTCTTTGATGCGAATGAGGAATGTGACTGCCTCTTTACCATCCACCAGACGATGATCGTAACTGAGGGCTAGATACATCATAGGACGGATTTCAACTTTTCCATCCACAGCAACTGGGCGCTGCTGGATGGTGTGCATCCCAAGAATCCCTGACTGAGGTGAGTTGAGGATCGGTGTGGATAGCAATGAACCGTAGACGCCACCATTGGAGATAGTGAAGCTACCACCCTGGAGGTCAGACATTTCAATTTTTCCATCACGTGCCTTGGTTGCATAATCGAGGATTTCCTTCTCAATAGTCGCAAAGCCTTTTTGGTCACAATCGCGGAGGACTGGGACAACTAGACCTTTATCGGTTCCGATTGCGCAACCGATATCGATGAAGTTGTTCTGAATAACGTCTGTGCCTTCAATTCGTCCATTGATGCTAGGCACATCCTTGAGTGCTTGTGATACTGCTTTCACAAAGATGGACATGAATCCGAGTTTACAGTCGTGCTTCTTAATAAAGTCTTCCTGAACCTCTTTGCGGAGCTTCATAATGGCAGACATATCCACCTCATTGAAAGTAGTAAGAATAGCAGCACTTTGTTGTGCATTAACGAGATGGGTAGCTATCTTGCGGCGAAGCATAGACATCTTTTTGCGCGTTGTGCGACCTTCCCTAACTGGCGCTCCAGCCTTCTCACCTGAACCAGCAAACACAGAGAGTGATGGCTTTGCCGCAGGAGTTGCTACCGCTTTCGCTGGTGTGGTGACTGGTGCAGGAGTTGCTGCAACTTTAGCGACGGGCGCTGGATCTGCAGGAGCGACATCTTCCACGACAGCTGGAGTAGGATCCTCAGCTGGAACCTCAGCTGAAACCTCAGTAGGCTCATCAACAGCAGGAGTAGCTGCGTCAGCGGCAGCGATCATTGCCACCACGGTACCGATGGCTACCTCTTCACCTTCTGGGATGAGGATTTGAAGAATGCCTGATTGCTCAGACTCGAGCTCTTGCGAAACCTTGTCGGTCTCGATGGTTAGGAGGATGTCGCCTTTTGAGACACTAGCGCCGTCGGCAACGTGCCACTCGGCGACGTTTGCTGACGTGACTGACTCACCTGCATTTGGGATAATTACTTCGAATGACATATGTCTATTTATATAAAATTTTGTAAGATTTAGATGCTGAACGCCGACTCAAGGAGGGTCTTCTGTTCGCGTTTATGCACAGCCTTGGAGCCTGTGGCTGGGCTAGCAGCAGCCTTGCGGCCTGCGTAGCGGATGCGAGTATCGAAGGTGTCCATAAGAAGAGGACTAATGAAACTCCACGCACCCATATTCTTTGGCTCTTCCTGGCACCACACATACTTAGCTGTATTAGGGAATTGGCTCGAGAGCGCTTCCACCATTTCTTCATGGTATGGGTAAAGTTGCTCAACCCTGAGAATCGCGGTCGTTTCATCACCGGTATCTTTACGGTGCTGAATGAGATCGTAATACACCTTACCTGAGCAGAAGATGATGCGGTCCACCTCTTCTGGATTAGTAAACACCTTGTCGTCAGGGAGAATCTCCTGAAAACAAGTGCCATCGATAAAGTCATCAATGCCTGAAACCGCTTCTGCGCGTGAGAGTAGACTCTTAGGAGTCATGATGATCAGCGGCTTGCGGAATGCGCGCTTTTTCTGACGACGAAGTGCATGGAAGTACTGTGCGGGTGTTGTGAAATTACCAACCTGCATGTTGTCGTCAGCACAGAGCTGGAGGAAGCGTTCTAAGCGGGCGCTTGAGTGCTCGGGTCCCATTCCTTCATATCCATGCGGAAGTAACATCACAAGCGAACTTGGAGTCTGCCACTTGGATTCAGCTGAAGCAATGAATTGGTCGATGATAACCTGCGCTCCATTAGAGAAGTCACCGAACTGAGCTTCCCACATAGTGAGCATGTTTGGGCAACCTAAAGAATAACCGTAATCGAAACCTAATACTGCAAACTCTGACAAGAAGCTGTTATAGACGCAAAACTTTGCCTGATCTTCAGTAAGTTTTTGCAGTGGGATATACCGCTCACGTGTCTGGCTATCGTAGAAGACTGCATGACGCTGAGAGAATGTGCCGCGACGGCAATCCTGACCAGAGAGTCGTACTGGATGTCCTTCCATAAGCAGGCCACCCCACGCTAGTGACTCAGCAAATGCCCAGTCAATCCCTTTACCATTGTGGAGTGCTTCTGCACGACGTGGAACGAATCGCTTAGCCAGTGTCGGGTGCAGATTGAACTCAACAGGCACGTTAGTGAGTGTGTTGCCGATGTGCTTGATTCTTTCGCCTGTAAGACCCGTGTTTACTGGAGCATGTGAGTAGGGTGCTTGAGGTTCCGCGGTGGAGCCGGAGAATTTAGAGCGATCCCCTTCCTTCTCGATGGCACGCATTCTTTGGTAGCCTTCCTCTAGTCCATTCCAAATGCCGTCTTGGACTGCATCTGCTTCAGCCTGAGTTAACTCACCGGTTTCAACCAATTCTGCCTTGTAGGATTGGCCGAGAGTCTTGCGCTTTGCTATTTTCCCATAAATATGTGGAGCTGTGAATGCCGCTTGGTCAGTTTCGTTGTGACCTTGGCGACGGTAGCAATACATATCGAGCACGATGTCGCGACCAAACTTCTGGCGAAACTCGAGAGCGAAAAGTGCTGCCCAAACGAGCTCTTTTGGATCTTCGCCGTTCACGTGAAGGATTGGCGCTTCGATCATCTTAGCAACGTCCGTGGCGTAAGCGGAGGAACGAGCATCTTCTGGCATCGTGGTGAAACCAATTTGATTATTCACGATCAGGTGGATAGTGCCGCCTGTGCGATAGCCTGGAAGCTGTGAGAGATTGAGAACCTCAGCAACTGAACCCTGCCCAGCAAATGCGGCATCACCATGGATGAGTATTGGGAGAACTTGCTTGCGATCAGTCTTCACACCATCGTCACCGATGATTCGCTGGCGCGCACGTGCTTTACCTTCAGTAACAGCATTGACCGCTTCGAGGTGGGATGGGTTTGCTGCTAGGCTGAGACGAACTTCACCGTCAGCAAGTTCACGTACCTTTTCATATCCAAGATGGTACTTAACATCACCATCACCTGCAACGATTGCAGGTACGTAATCCGGAGTGAATTCGTAAAGAAGAGTGGTAAGCGACTTGTGCAGAAAGTTGCGAAGAACATTGAGGCGGCCGCGGTGAGCCATGCCGAGTTCAATTTCCTCGACTGAGCTAGATGGGCACTTTTCGAGGATAGTGTTAAGAAGAACCATCAGGCCTTCACCACCTTCGAGTG
This sequence comes from Crocinitomicaceae bacterium, assembly GCA_047624385.1. GTDB lineage: Bacteria > Verrucomicrobiota > Verrucomicrobiia > Verrucomicrobiales > Akkermansiaceae > Rubritalea. The sequence goes on along the minus strand of JBLHPP010000087.1, from coordinate 4,218 downwards.
AGAAGCGCTTCTCACCTAGGAACTTCTTGCCGATGAATGACTCGAATAACTCAGACTCAAGGATCCAACCAAGAATTTTTTCTTGTGAATGCTTTTGTTCGTAATGTTCCTCAAAACGGTTCTCGATTTTGCTCCGAATCCAATTGCGGATATCCGTATTATGGATGTGCATGAACTCGAAACCAATTTTACTAGAATAACATTCTTCGAGGGCTTGAACCATCTCACCAAGCTTCATCTTCTGTCCCGCACGGAAAAATTGTGTGGATGCTTCAAGTTGAAGATCAGCGTCAGAGATACCAAATTGGCTTAGCTCAAGACGCGGGTTGCGCGGGGCATTCTCCTGTAATGGATTAATCTGCGCCTGTGTGTGACCCAGTGTTCGGTAGTTGTAGACCAAGCTCACGCACTTCCCTCGGAAGTTTAGGCTTTGCTCGTCTATCGACGAACTTACTGATGGGACCGGTGACACACCTGATTTAGCAACCCCTCCGGTATCCTTTTGCTTAACTTGGGCCGAGCCAAGCTCGAAACCTTCGAAAAATGATGACCAGTTTTCTTCAACAGTGCGCGGGTCGTCGCACCACTGTTCGTATTTCTGGTCAAGTAGGTCTGCATTGAGACGAGCAGAGACAGATGATTTCATTTTGGTGGATGTGTGGGCGGTAAAATTGTCCGTGCGCAGCATTTAATGCTTGGTCATCACGGAAGATGACTTTAATTAGAAGTCCAGAACACAAGAGTCAATCTCGCATCTGACATTTTCATCGCAAAACTGACGATTTATTCATTATTTATATTAATTTACCTCATTATGATCGAAGTTCAAAACTTAACAAAGCGATATGGTCGCTCTACTGCAGTGAACGATTTAAGTTTTGAAGTCGGTAAAGGACAGGTTGTTGGATTTCTCGGGCCCAACGGCGCCGGTAAAACTACTACATTGAGAATGCTGACAGGTTTCCTGCCTCCCAGCTCGGGTGGAGCCAGAATAAATGGCTTTGATGTCTTTAAAGAGTCGATCCAAGCAAGACGCTCGATTGGCTACATGCCGGAAAATGTCCCTCTCTACGACGACGTCAGAGTCAAAGAATACCTAAGCTTCCGCGCTCACCTCAAGGGATTACGCGGTCGTGACGCTCGTAACCACGTAGGTGAAGCCCTAGAAATGTGCGGACTGCAGCACATGCGACGCAGAATGATCAAGACCCTCTCAAAGGGATATCGTCAGCGCGTGGGATTAGCAGACGCGTTGGTGAACCAACCCCCCTTACTCATTTTAGATGAACCCACTAATGGCTTAGACCCTAATCAAATCCGCTCAATCCGTAAATTGATCAAGCGGCTTGGGGAAACGCATACAATTTTAGTGTCCACTCACATTCTGAGTGAAGTCGAAATGGTGGCTGACCACGTAGTCATTATCGATTCTGGTCAGATCAAAGCATCCGACACACCCAAGAACCTTATCAACAACATGCGTTCCGCTGGTCACATTGAACTAGAAGTGCGGGGCGATGCTGCAATTATCCAAGCCGCAATTGAGCGCATCGATAATGTGAAAAAGATCATAGCTAACCCCACTACATCCGACTGGCTTAATTTCTCAATTCTCTGTGACTCAGGTACTGACTCACGTGAGAAAGTAGCGGAATTGGCAAACCAATACGGATGGCCAATTCGATCACTCCATAGACACAGATCCACACTTGAAGAAGTTTTCGTGGAGCTCACTCGGCAGGACTAGCGGATTAAATCATTATACAGTTTGAATAGTTAGGCTGTGAGTCTTGCTCCCGCTTCGCTAATCTCACTGTCTTGTTGCGCTATTAATCCACTCTAATGTTCCAATGTTACTAGCTCGCACCCCGTGCTTTTTGTGGACACGTGTGATAGCTAATCAGTAATTCCCTCATTGTAAACCAGGTGCCACACTAACAGCAAGGATAGCAAGCACTAGTAATTTTTCTGAAGGCCCACCTCCCCCCTAGTTTTAGCCCTACCAGCTTTGCCATCTAGAGGTGTTCAACAAGTCTTCATAATCGAGAGTCTAGCAATATCCGATTCTATTGAAGAATTAAGTGAATATTCAGCGAATTTTATTTAACCCACAATTGTGACAATTTCGGCACAATTACTAAACACAAAAGCCATTGGCATATAATGGATTAAGCGTCTAACAATCTAACTAAATTACACGTTTTCAAACGTTTATTCATTGATTTAAAGCTACTTGTGACCCTAAGATTAGTTGACATTTAGTTAGAAATACGTTTCAATGTTAGAACACCCATTAATTCCTAACCCCACAAAAACACCATGAAATCAAAAAAGAATTTAACACGATTCACATACGAGACTACAGCCTTCCAAGGTTGGAGATTGTGTCTTAGCCGTGCGGGAACCACTTTCACTAAGTATTTCTCTGACAAGAAATACGGTGGTCCACGGAAAGCTATGAAAGCCGCCGAGGAATGCTTGAAGGAACTTAAAGATCTAGTCGATAATTCTCGTCGCGTGAATGGCAAGTTGAGCCAAACAACGCTCAAAAAAGCTAAGAAGATTACTGACGCAGCGTAAAATTCTGCCCGACACTTCAAATTCGTTCATACACATAGGCTCCGCAGGTAACACTGTGGGGCTTTTTTGTCTCAACACTCAATCCGCCAAGTTGTAATCTCTAACTTGCGTGCAATTGAGCTGCAACAGGGGTTGAGGTGAAGCCCCCCCCTGTCCTCTTATAGAAAAATAAACAACCATCTTACCTATTGTGTTACAGCACATAAAGCCCCTTATGAGCCGAGCTTCCTGTGAAAGAACGGGAGATTTAATTGTTTTCGCCACTAACATGGCCCGCCTACAGGAAGCAGGAAAGACTAATGCAACCTATCTCAAGCAAGCCATTAGCCCATATTGTAGCGAACTACACAGTAAGTAGCATAGCCGGCTAATAAAATGGCACCTTCAATTCTGTTGAGACGCATCCGGCTCCACATGAAGATGAAAATGCCAACGGTCACACCTAGCATTACCATCTTATCCAGGAGCTCGATCTCCTCTTCCTTAATCGGCTTAACCATAGCCGTGATACCAATCACCGCTAGAATATTGAAAATACATGAACCTATTGCATTACCCGTAATAATATCACCCTCGCCCTTACGTATAGCGACAATAGATGTCGCTAATTCTGGTAATGATGTGCCGAACGCGAAGAGGAAAAGTGCTATAATAGCCTCATCGATACCCATCGCACCAGCAACACCCACTCCCCCTTCCACTAACCACTCTGACCCATACTTCAACACTCCTAAACCAACTAAAATAAACACTATACTGATCACTAATTTCTTAGTACCTGACTTCTTAACTGCGACAACTTCATCGGTGCTGAACTCACCATAATCATTCTGGCCATGCTCCTTTCGCGATTGGACAATGCTCACTACGACATAGCTAACCACGCAAAGAAATAGGACTGCGCCTTCAATTTGAGAAATACTGCCATTCCAAAGCACACCTATGAAACCTAGAGTCACTGCAATCAGGATGGGCATTTCACGGCGAATAATCTGCCGATGAATTTCAATAGGCTTAATCACTGCCGCTATTCCTAGAATGAGAGCAATGTTACATATATTCGATCCGATGATATTGCCTAGAGCTAAATCTGGCTGACTAACAGCATTTGCTTTCAGGCAAACCAGTAACTCTGGAGTGCTGGTGCCAAAAGCCACCACGGTAAGACCAACTACCAAAGGAGAAATACCTACCTTGATCGCAATCTCGGATGCTCCTTTCACTAACCACTCAGCACCGAAATAGAGTGCTATAAATCCAGCAATAATCAGGCAAATGTCTTGAAATAGTTCCACGCGGCGGAAGATGAATACTCCGAGCAAGAAGTACAATTATAATATGACAGAAGATTTCTCAAAATGGTGGTTCTCAAGAGCCTAGTGCTTTGCTAAACCCCGCGCATGAATCGCAATCACAGCATCACCGTCCTCTCTGGCGACGGAATCGGCCCTGAAGTCATGGAGCAAGCGCTTAAAGTGCTGCAAGCCACATCTGACCGCTTCAAATTTACAGTAAGCACCAAAGATTGCCTGGTCGGCGGTGCCGCTATTGACGCAAAAGGTTGCCCACTCCCTGAAGAAACTGTTAAAGCTTGCGAACTAGCTGACGCTATTCTGTTTGGCTCCGTCGGTGGACCCA
>JBLHPP010000086.1:0-9075 GCA_047624385.1 Crocinitomicaceae bacterium | reverse complement strand
TTTTTACGTATTGACTCTCTCGCTATACGACAAAAATTGAAGCACTGGCTTCTACAAATAATGTGATCGACCAGTGTGACAAAACCCCGGAGAGCTGAGGCTCGACGCATTGGGTAGGAGGTTTTCAGCTTTCAGTGTTTCGACCGATAGGATGAAGCCCGTTAGCAGTTACCGCCAAGATACTAGCTACTTGCTACTCGTTAAATCACACCTCAAGATGTCTAAATCTTCCATTGCGTCGATTGACGACCAAGACCCTAATGGCCCTTACTTAAAGACGTGTTCCATCATCTTTAGCCCCAAAGTGGGCGGCATATTATAGCCTGGGGCAACGGCCTAGGTTTGGTCGGAGCAGTCATCAAAGCCCTATGGGGGCGAGCTAATTCTTGAGGGTCTTTAACTATGATTCGAATGAGTTATATCGCCCATTCAGGGCTCGAACTATCAAAATCAATTCTTCCCAGGGCGTTGCCCTGGGCTACGTTAGAATACCCCTTTGGGGTTCATAATACCATTTAGTGAATCAAAAGAGGCTAATGCTGGAGTGTTTTTTTGATCCATCAAGGCTAGACGAGGGAGTGGTGCGAGCACCATGACTGAGGAGAAACGCCGATTTATCAAGAAAGCCCCAGCGCTCATAACTTTCCGTGTAGCGCATTTTCCTAAAGCCCTCAAAAAGGACATTTGTCTCTTTGGTTTTGCTAAGTGGCATAACAAGTCCAGTGAATACAAAGTCCCCTCAATTTACGGAAGACGATAGTGGCTCTTAAGTAAGTGCCAAAGGGGAGAGTGATTATTGACTTTGGGATGATGGGCTTTGATGCATGAGGAACCCATTTTGACAATTTTGAGAAATCTTGGTAATTCTGTATAAAAAATTGCCGTGGCGTGTGATTGATTCTATCCGATTGGTACTCCAAACCTCACTGAAGTCTCATTTAAAAATAAAAAAGCCTCAATCCCATTGATTATATGGGATTGAGGCGCTTATATAAATGGTAGCAGGTGAGAGATTCGAACTCTCGACCAATGGACTATGATTCCACTGCTCTACCACTGAGCTAACCTGCCATTCACTTATTTTAGTCTGAGGATTAATCCTAGGACGGGCAGGGATTTACCCCAAGCGCCTCGACCTGTCTACAGCAAAGTAGATAAATTTTCAATCTCATGGAGCGAGAGCCTGGTGCATCCAGCGCAGAAGTTGAGTTCGATATTTCCCGTCATCAACAAAAAAGCAATTCACATGGTTACCGCCCACCACCCGCATTAGTTGTTTGGGGGGATTGGCTGCCTCTAGTAATCTCTCAGCCTGCGCGAATGGGATTGTCTCATCGTCTGAGCCGTGGACGACAAGAAATGGCGTGTCTGCAGGTAGATTCTTTACGTAAACATAGGGCTCAAAGGTATCGCTGACCACCTTTCTAGCGCGCGGGCCCGCGACCCGCTCAGCCATGTCCTTATAGGAAGCAAAGGTCGAGTCGACTACCACAGCCTTAAGATTCTTCGGGGCTAGCTCAGCCAGTGCTGCGATGGATTTCGCGCCACCTAGACTATGGCCAATGGAAATGACTCCATCCACATCCTCACGGCCACTGGTGTAGGTAAACGCAGCTTTCACATCTTCTACAATACCCTTCTTTGAGATTTCTCCTTCCGATTTTCCATAACCACGGTAGTCGTACATCATGACATTGTAGCCAGCATCCACTAGCCAATAGACGAAGACGAAATGGTGCGGCAAGGACCCCGCATTACCGTGGGAGTAGACAACCGTGGACTTAGCAGACTTGGTCTTGGCCGGTATCCACCAACCGTGGATTTTGACTCCATCGCTAGCCGTGAATGCTACGTCCTCGAACTTGTAGCCGTGCTTCGCTGGAGTGAATGGGGCATCCTTAGTCGGGTAGTAAAAGAGCCGATCTCCCCCGTCTTTGCCCATCATCCCTACTGCAATAGCAGTGGTTAAATCGGTTTCCGCAGCACAAGACACCAAGCTTAGTGGTGTGAGTAAATAAAGGGAAACGATAAGTCGCTTGATCAACATACTCAGAAATTATCATAGATTTCGGTATTTGAATAGAGCCACATTTGAAGAGGAATCACCATGATTCGAGTTCCCCTTCTTGCCCTCACAAAAAAAGGTTTTGCCGAAAGATTTATAGAAAAGATGACAGATGACCGTTTCTCTGCTTGTTTACTCCCTATGTATTGGACATCACCACTCACTCTTCTTGTTGGACTCATACTCACTGCGGGCAGCGTAAGCACAGCAGAGGAAAAGGACGCAGCTAAACCTAAGCAAAAGGAACCCGTGCAAAAGGAATCTGTCAGTAGAGATGGATCGGTCACTATCGCGGGGGCTCAGGTCGATTACACAGTGACGACTGGCGAACTCCAGTTGAAGAATGACAAGGGAGAAGACCAAGCCACGATCTTTCATGTCAGTTACGTCAAAAAAGGTGTCAAAGACGTGAGTAGCCGCCCGGTCCTCTTTGCCTTCAATGGTGGCCCTGGCTCCTCAGCAGTCTGGCTGCATCTCGGTGCGCTGGGACCTAAAATCATCCCAACCTCTGCAGATGGCACCAAGGCTCTCGCTCCTCCCATCACCGTGGTCGAGAACCCACAGTCGATCCTCGACGTCGCAGACCTCGTGTTTGTGGATCCCGTCGCGACTGGTCTCTCCCGCCCTGAGAGCAAAGACAAATCAAAGCAATTCTTCGGAGTCCAAGGAGACCTCGACTCGATGTCCGACTTCATCCGCCGCTGGATCACCCAGCACAAGCGTTGGTCGTCGCCAAAATTCGTTCTCGGCGAAAGCTATGGCTCACTCCGTGCGGCAGGTCTCTCAGACAAGCTACAACAGCGCTACGGCATGCATTTGAATGGAGTGATCTTGCTCTCTGGACTCCTCGACTATCGCACTCTGATGGCTAGCCAGGGAAATGACTTATCCTACGCGGTCTTCCTTCCGTCACTCGCAGCCACTGCGCATTTTCATGGTAAAATCAAAGGCGACCGCGACGCTATTGTAAAGGATGCTAGAGAATTTGCAGCAACCACCTACCGGACAGCTCTCTACCGAGGTCACACAATCGATGACGCAACCAAACAAAAGATAGCGACTAAACTCTCGGAGCTCACCAGTCTCGATCCACAATGGATCATCGACAACCACCTTCGTATCTCCTCTACTAAATTTCGCAAGCAGTTGCTCAAAAGCGAAGGCAAGGTGCTAGGACGTTTTGATGCGCGCGTCGCATGGGACGCGATCGACACCGCCAGCGACTACCCTAACTACGATCCCTCCTACTCTGTGGTTCACGGTCCGATCTCCACTGCCATGCTCGACTATCTAGGCCGCGATCTCGGTTGGAAGGATGAGCGTGTCTATGAAATCCTCACGGGCAAGGTTCACCCGTGGAATTGGAATGCTAACAACTCATATGTCAACCTCAGTGGCTCGATCGCCAACGCACTCAAGCACAACCCAAAACTTCGCATATTAGTCCAATGCGGCCACACCGATTTAGCCACCGCAGCGGGAGGCATACTCTACAGCATCGATCACCTCATGCTGCCTAAAGCTCAGCGCTCTAACATTAAGACTGCTTGGTACGATGCAGGTCACATGTTCTATCTAAATCAACCTGACCTGGAAAAGATGCGCAAAGACCTGGTGTCTTTTATCACTGAGAAATAGCGATGAAACTCGAATCCAGCTACCAGAAAGCTGAAGCGAGCTAATAGCTTGATAGATGGAACGGGTAGCTGGCTCTATGAAGTGAAATAGTTCGTCTCAAAGTTTACCGAAATAGACTTAACTATGCGCCGTTGCCCTCAGGCGACTGTGAAGTCCCAGAAGTCAGTAAGAAATAGCTCGCTCAAGTGTCCAGTTTCCACTAAAATCAAACAACCTTATTCAAATGAACTATTTCAAATTTTCTCTATGTGGGATCGCTAGTTTGGCTCTTAGCGTATCAGCTCTAGCCAAAGAGCAGCGGCCAAACATCATCCTCGTGATGGCAGATGACCAAGGCTACGGAGACTGCGGCTTCACCGGCCACCCATTCGTCAAGACTCCTGAGCTTGATGCCATGGCAAAAGAAAGCGTTGTCTTCAACCAATTTTACGCTGCGGCGCCAGTGTGCTCCCCCACGAGAGCTAGCGTCCTCACTGGCCGCAATCCCATGCGCACCAACATACCGAACCACGGCCACTACATGCGACCGCATGAAACCACTATTGCCGAGGCTCTCAAGTCCGCTGGCTACGTCACTGGTCACTTTGGTAAATGGCACATAGGATCGGTCCAGCCCGAGAGCCCTACATCGCCGGGTAAGGTTGGTTTCGACGAATGGCTCACCGGCCTCAACTTCTTTGACCAAGACCCCTACCTGGTAAAAAATGGGAAGTACGAGCAACTCAAAGGACAAGGCTCAGTACTCACCATGGATGCCACTCTTGATTTCTTAAAGAAACATAAAGACGGAGACAAACCGATGTTTGCCGTGACTTGGTTCCCAGCTCCCCATGACCCGCACAAAGAAGTCCCCGTCGACTTCCCCGGCAGTGACGGCCTCTACAAAGATCTTAAAAAGAAATACGGAGTCTCTGACCATTTCCGTGGATACTTTTTGGAGATCACATTGCTAGACCAACAAGTCGGTCGCCTACGCAAAGAACTGCGGAAGATGGACATCGCCGATAACACCCTCGTTTGGTACTGCAGCGACAATGGAGGGCTAGTCAAAGAGTCCTCCGGCGGGAGAGAAAAGAAAGGTAGCATCTACGAGGGAGGGCTAAGAGTGCCAGCATTGTTAGAGTGGCCAGCCAAGCTCAAGCACACGACAGTCAACACTCCCGCTTACACCTCTGACATTTACCCCACATTACTGCAGATTGCGGGAGCAAAGGTGGAACACCAAGCCCCACTCGATGGCATCGATCTCGCACCCGTCATCGCTGGCACCCGGACCGCACGGCCTGGTATGGGATTTTGGCATCTTTACGAGAACGGCCAATCCACCTGGAGTGACAGGATTATCAAAAAATTAATGGTAGCCCAGCAAGCGGGAGATCCCACCCCACACCCTGAGCGCGTCCTAAAAAATGTTAATGACTTCCCCGAGCGTGACCGAAGCAACTTCAACGGCCACGCGGCCTGGACCCAGTGGCCCTATAAGATCCACCGCATAGTCAGCAAGGGGCAACAAAGCGTGGAGCTCTACAACCTCGTGAACGATCCTATGGAGGCCAAGGATCTGTCGAACTCAGATACAGACCGCACAGCTACAATGCTAGAGCAATTAGATGTGTGGCAGAACTCGGTCTTCGACTCGTGGGAAGGTAAAGACTACCAGAAACATTAATTGGTATTAGAGTTCGATGGTACTTAGTTAAGCCTACTCAGGAGTGTGCTGAGAAGTGGTATAAGCTTCTGGGATATGCTAGCTGTACAGCTCCTCCGTACCGAATGCTAGCGCCCAGCACTCAAAGCTTTCCGCGTAGCGCATTTCCCTTAAGCCCTCAAAAAGAACACTTGTCTCTTTGGTTTTGCTAAGTGGTATAACTATTCAAACTTCACTGTGTGCTTCTTCGAGAGACGGAGGATGTCTCCAGCTTTCACCGAGATGGCAGCATTCGGGTCGGTGAGTTTTTCGCCGTTGAGCTGGATGGCTCCTGGTTGGATCGATTGCTTTTTGAGCTCTCCGTTTGACTTCTTTAGTTCAAAGCCAATTTGGAATGCGTTAGATGCGAGTGATAGAACTGTGAGGTCGTCTGGGAAGTCAGCGAGAGTCACATCAGTCGCACCTGCACCTTGGTCACCTTTTGAGCGGTCGAGCCATTTCTGGACAGCATCTGCAGCAGAGTCATCATCGTGGTAGCGCGCAGTGATACTGCGAGCGAGCTCGAGCTTTGCATCTCGTGGGTGGATGGATTCATCGCGTGATGTGCCGAGAAGCATGAGGTAGTACTTGTCCATGAGGTCGTCTGAGACGCTCATGAGTTTGTTGACCATTTCTGGGGCTGGCTCGGAGACTCCTACGTAGTTAAAGGATGACTTGGACATTTTTTTTACTCCATCGAGACCTTCGAGTAGAGGCATCAGCATGACAACTTGTTGAGCCATGCCTTCTTCCTTCTGAAGATCGCGGCCAACAAGGATATTGAAGAGCTGGTCGGTGCCGCCGATTTCGACGTCGGCTTTGACGACTACGGAGTCCCAGCCTTGCATGATAGGGTACTGGATCTCGTGGAGCCGTACTTCTTTGCCTTCAGCTAGTCGTGACTTGAAGTCTTCGCGCTGGAGCATCTGTTGAAGCGTGACTCTGGCATTAAGCTTGAGCACCTGATCGTAGGTCATGCTGTTGAACCAATCACCATTGTAGACGACTTCAGTTTTGTCTGGGTCGAGAATCTTGAAGGCTTGGGTGGTGTATGTTTCAGCATTGGACAGGACTTCCTCGCGGGTGATTGGCGGGCGCGCTGCTGAGCGGCCAGTGGGATCGCCAACTGTGGCTGTGAAGTCACCAATGATGAGTACTGCTGTGTGGCCGAGTTGTTGGAACTGGCGGAGCTTCTCGATCGCCACAGTGTGACCGAGGTGGATATCTGGTGCTGTTGGGTCGACTCCGAGTTTGACTCTGAGTGGGCGGCCGAGCTCGAGTTTTTCGGCGAGTTCTTTTTCAGAGAGGATCTTGGCGGTACCGCTGATGAGTTGTTCTAATGCAGATGACATTGGGAAAAGTGATAAGTTGAAAGTGAAGAGAGCGAAGTATCCAGCGACGCTAGACAGTGGCTTTATTTTTGACAGAGTTAAGAAATTAGCAGAATTTGGAATATGCCTTTAATCAGTGAATCTGTGGCTAAAAAGAGAGCTGTTTTAGAGCGCTAGGAAGTTTTTGAGAAGTTGGAGGCCCGCGTGCTGGGATTTCTCTGGGTGGAACTGCGTGGCGAATAGGTTGCCGCGGGTGACTGCGCCGTGGAAGGTCTGGTCGCCGTAGGTGGTGACACCAGCAACGACGTCAGCTTCTTCCGCCTGAGGGAAGAAGGAATGGACGTAATAGAAATACGGTTCCTCACTCATACCATTCCACATTGGGTGGGCTGAGTGCTGAGGAGTGACACCGTTCCATCCCATGTGTGGTACTTTGAGGCCAGCTTCAGCAGTGAACTTGACGTTCTGACCTTTGAAAATACCGAGGCCTTTAGATGTGGGTGATTCTTCGCTGCCTTCGAATAGCAGCTGGTAGCCGACACAGATACCGAGGAATGGCTTGTCCGCAGTGATCCAGTCTTTGACCGGTTGCGTCATGCCAGAGGCTTCGAGCTTGCGTGAACAGTCGCCAAATTCTCCTTGGCCTGGGAGCACGAGGTGAGTGAGGCCTGCTAGTTCGGCAGGCGTGGTGATGAGTTTTGCTTCCGCGTTGAGCTCGTGGAAGGCATTGAGGACGCTCTGGAGATTACCTGCGCCGTAGTCGATGATGCCGACTTTCATAACTTCGTTGTGTTATGTTTTAGGTTTTATGTGTGGCTAGTTTGCTAACGCAAAATTAGAATTAGAGGACTTCTTTTGTGCTCGGGATACCTTCGACGCGTGGGTCGTTTTCCATAGCGATGCGCAGTGCGCGAGCGAGGCCCTTGAAGAGTGACTCGGCAATGTGGTGGCCATCGCGGCCGTAAAGAACTTCGGCGTGGATGTTGGCTCGGAGGTTACAGGCGATCGCGCGGAAGAATTCTTCTACGAGTGAGAATGGGAAGTTCTGGGCGTCAGGAGTTCCCTGTGGGAATTTGAACTCAAGGTGAGGACGGTTAGATAAGTCTACCACAACTCGGGAAAGCGTCTCATCCATTGGGAGATAAGCGTGGCCATAGCGGGTAATACCCTTTTTGTTGCCGAGAGCTTCTCTGAGACATTCGCCGATAACGATGCCAGTGTCCTCGACCGTGTGGTGGAAATCTACATCCACGTCGCCATCGACTTTGACATCGAGGTTGATGAGCCCATGACGTGAGAACAAGGTGAGCATGTGATCGAAAAAGGGAATACCTGTATCAATCTCGTTCTTGCCGGAGCCGTCGATATTGAGGCTGAGGTTGATCTTTGTCTCAGCGGTGTCGCGCTTCTGTGATGCTGTTCTCATAGGATTGTTGGTAGTGTGGGTCAGCTGGCAGGAAGATCAATCCAAAATAAAGCCAGATTCTGCAGGGCAAAATATGACTTTGAGAGCTTTGGTCGGTGGAAGGATTTATTTACCCTTTTTTCTTATCCTTATTGTTACCCTTTTTCTTAGCGTCTTCCTTAGCTTTACGCTTTTCTGCTTTTGCTTTACGATCCTCTTCTTTCGCTTCGTCTTTTTTTTGCTTTTCTATGAGTTTCCTCTGCGCCAGGGCTACAGATAATTGATTGCGAAGGTCATCACTGTACTCCTTGGGTGGGCGAGTACGGCCGAAATCACTAAGTTGGATTTTTGCTGCCTCGAGGTCGTTCTTGTCGAGAAATTCGAGAAATTTGCGATAGACGGCACCTCCATCGGTGTACTCTTCGGATACAATCTTTTGGAGACGATTAGATTCGGACTCAATAGAGTTTAAAACAGTCTCTGCCGACTCTGGATGGAATCGATTGAGCGGGAGCCACTTGCCACCAGATTGATTGGCTTTGCTAAGCTGCGATTGGTAATTTTTTTCTTCCACCTCTAAAATTCTTTCGATCCGATGTTTATCACCGCTAGAGAGACGCTCGAGTGAGAGTTCACGATTTCTGACTATTTCGTCGGCATTATTGATAATTTGTTGCGCTTGCGATTGGTAGATAGGAAGGAAGCGGAGGCACAAATTCAATGCTTCGTGATAGGGCTTGGTATTGAGGTATTTCTTTTCTTGTGTTGCTAAAGTAATGAGCGCCTCATCGAATCTGCGATTTCTAGCATGATCGAGAACCAGTTGTAGAGCCAGAGTGGCCTCAATTTCATATTTATTAGCAGCGCGGTCTTCAGCATTGACCCACTCCCCATTGATCTTGAGCCCGCCATCTTTCACTTTGGATTGCTCACCTAGCAGAGCTACTTC
>JBLHPP010000085.1:0-9244 GCA_047624385.1 Crocinitomicaceae bacterium | reverse complement strand
AAACGCCGTGCTGAAATGAAGCGCCAAAAAAAAATCTTACAGAGCAATCGTAAAATTTCAGAAGAACAAGACAAAGCCGCAGCAATAGCAGAAGCTAAAAAGCTCAAAAGAGAGGAGGCATCCCAACGAAGAGAGAGATCCGAGGCTGCGGAAAAAGCCGCGGCTCTTACAGCGGCAAAGACGAGCACAGAGTTCGACCACCTATCCTTCATCGATGAGATACGCAAGCTGATCTCCGACAACACAGGTCACTCTATTTCTGATTACGATGCGAGTCTGGCTAAAAACACAGGCCGGTATGTGCGTTACTCTAAACGTAAGATCCGTAAGCTAAACCAAGACGAAAGAACCGACGCAGAGCGGGAAGCTGAACCCTACTACAAGAAAGTCCTCGCTGAAGGTCGTATACCTAAAAAAATCGGCGAAACACTCTACTATCTCAGGGAGGTACATTCAGATCATATCCTAAAGCAGGACAAAATTGATCGTGAGTTTGCTCCAGAACTCGAAGTCTGGCGCGAAGTCTACATTTCTAACTGCCAAACTAAATGTGATAAATTAGATGCTGACGCTAACGCCGAATCAATCACTTACCTCACCAAAGAGATCGAACTCGTGAAACAAGATTGGCAGAGAATCCTGCTCATAGCCAAAACTAGAAAAGTCGAAGCTCCTCAGATATACGAAGATATTGACGAAAACTGAGCATACAGTAAGTGGGCCTAGAGCAGATTTCTAAAGACAGAAAACCATCTATCGAGTACTGTAAGTATCACTTTCACTTTACTCGATTTTTTTCTACTATGAAGCGCATACTTTTCCCCATCATCATCCTTCTCTCTGCCGCCCTGTTATTTGGCAACGGGAAATACAGCAAGCACAACCCCTACGCTCTGCAGAATGGCGACATCGTCTTCCAAAGTGGCCAACGTGGGCAAGCCAATGCCATCAAAAAGGCAACCAATTCCGAATGGAGCCATGTCGGAGTGGTCTTCCAACGCGAAGGCCAATGGTGGGTGCTCGAGGCCGTTCAACCGGTAAAATACACCAAGCTAGATGACTTCATCAAGCGAAACCTAAAGAGCTTTCACGCCCGTCGACTGATAGACGCCTCAGTAATCACTCCTGAGAGCCTCGCATTAGCTCAAACTTGGGGAGCCCGACAGCTCGACAAAAACTACGACCTCAAATTCCTCTGGGACGACGAAAAGCTCTATTGCTCAGAACTCGTCTGGAAAATTTACAAGCACGCCGTAGACATCGAGCTATGCGAACCTAGGCCAATGGAGTCCTATAACCTCTCCGACCCCACCGTCGCAGCTCTCGTTAAAAAGCGCTTTGGTAGCATCGCGAATTTACCGAAATATTCTCCCACTGTCGCCCCCTCAGACCTAGCTGATTCACCTTTGCTAATCGAAGTTCCTAGGAAATGACACGCAGGATTGATTCCCGATTTGCCACGCACCAGATCACGGCTAGACTCCTGCCGTGACAGAGAACATTCCACCGATACAAATTCGAGGTGCCCGCCAGCATAACCTAAAAAACCTCGACCTCGACATCCCGAAAAACCAGCTCACGGTCATCACTGGCCCCTCTGGATCAGGAAAGTCGTCACTTGCATTTCACACCCTCTACGCCGAGGGCCAGCGCCGATACGTCGAGACATTCTCCCCTTACGTCCGCCAATTCCTCGACCGGATGGACAAACCCGCGGTCGACCGAATCGACAACATCCCACCGGCAATTGCCATCGAGCAAAAAAACTCTATTCGCTCCACTCGCTCTACCGTCGGCACCCTCACCGAGCTCAATGACTACCTCAAAGTCATCTACCCAAAACTCGCTAGAGCATTTGACCCAAACACGGGAGAAGAAATTAAACCCGACTCCCCTGCATCAATCGTAGATTGGGCCTATTCCCAACATACTGGTGAGAACATTCTCGTCCTCTTCCCCATCACCATCTCTGAGAATGCCACCACTGCGGAAGTCTTCAACTTTCTCAACCAGCAAGGCTATCTCAGAGTTCTCAAAGGGGCAGAAGTCCTGCGCACCGATGATGATACCGATGACTCCAGCCTATGGGGCGATGCATCGGCCGTCATTATTCAAGACCGAATAAAGCTAACAAAAACTAACAGAACTCGACTCTACGAAGCGCTTGAGGCCGCGCTTAATTTTGGTAAAGGTCATTGCTCGATCCAATTTCAAACCTCAAATAAAAAACCTGAAATTCGCGCATTTAGCACGGAATGGCACAACCCAAATACCGGCTTTACTCTACGACCTCCCACAGCCTCGCTTTTCTCATTCAACTCCCCACTGGGAGCCTGCCCCGAGTGCCGTGGTTTCGGACGCATCATTGGCATTGACCTACAAAAAGCTATCCAAGACCCCACTCTCACCATCAGAGAGGGAGCCATCAAGCCCTTCGAAGGCGACCGTGGAGCCGAATGCAAAGACGACCTCATCCGCTTCGCCCGCGACCAAGGCATCGACACCAACATCCCGTGGCACCTCTTGCCAAAGAATGATCAAGATTGGATCCTTAAAGGAGAAAAAGGCAACTCCACCAAACTCTGGAAAGCTGGGAAATGGTATGGAGTCCGTGGCTTCTTCGACTGGATGGAAACCAAAGCGTACAAGATGCACGTCCGCGTCTTCCTCTCCCGCTACCGCGCCTACACCGAGTGCCCCGATTGCAGTGGCACCCGGCTCAAGCCCGAAGCTCTCTGCTTCAAGGTCGAAGGAAAAAGCCTCCCCGACCTCTGGCACATCCCACTCATAGATCTCAAAGATTGGTTCCACAACCTTAAGACTGTAAGCGCTAGTCAACAGTCGAGCTCACTCAAGCATGCTATGAGTGAAATCAACGCCCGCTTGTCCTACCTCAACGAAGTGGGCTTGTCCTACCTCACTCTCGACCGCCCAGCCCGCACGCTTTCTGGTGGAGAAATTGAACGCGTCAATCTAACTACCTGTCTAGGAGCCGCGCTTACTAACACACTCTTTGTACTCGATGAACCGACCGTTGGCCTCCACGCCCGCGATGTCAACCGACTCATCACTATCATGCACAACCTGCGTGATAAAGGGAACACCGTCATCGTCGTTGAGCACGAAGAATCCGTCATGCGCCAGGCCGACAATCTCATCGATATCGGCCCTGCTGCTGGAGAAAATGGCGGGAATATCACATTCCACGGCCCGCTCTCTGACGTTCAGCAATCCGCAATCGATAATCCGCAATCCATCACCCTCCCCTACCTCACTGGTGAGAAATCAATCAAGCCACCTAACAAGCGTCGAAAGTCGCGTAAGAAACTTAGCTTCACGGGTGCCCATAAACACAATATCAACAACCAAAATATAGCACTCCCGATCGGCACATTCATCTGTCTAACAGGAGTTTCAGGGTCTGGTAAGTCCACTATGGCCAATGATGTGATCTATCGCAATCTTCAGAAGGCCTATCTTCACACCACCGATGAGGACCCGGCGTTCATCAAATCGATCAAAGGTATTGAACATATCTCTGGCGTGGAACGTGTCGACCAGTCTGCGCTCACCAAGACTCCTCGCTCGACCCCGGCCGTCTATGCTGGCGCCTTCGATGCTATCCGCGAGCTCTTAGCACTCACCGATGAAGCTGCAGCTCTTAAGCTTAAGGCTGGCTACTTCTCCTTCAACGCCGGCGCTGGCCGCTGTGAGCGCTGCTGGGGAAATGGCTTTGAAAAGGTAGAAATGCAGTTTCTCAGCGACCTCTACATCACCTGTCCAGAATGCGAAGGCACACGCTACAATTCTGCAGCACTTGAAATCAAACTGAGAGGGAAATCCGTCGCAGACATCCTCGCCCTCACCATCACCGAAGCCCTAGAATTTTTCCCAGTTTCAGAGGATGATCCTAAATCAAAAACCAGAACTCTAAAATTTAAAATCCACAAGGCTCTCAAGCCGCTCCTCGACGTCGGCCTTGGCTACCTCAGGCTCGGCCAACCGCTTAACACCCTATCTGGCGGTGAGTCCCAACGCATCAAGCTTTGCCAGCTCCTCACTAAAACCAAAAAGGTCACAGAAAATGGCCAACTCCTGATCCTAGATGAACCCACCACTGGACTCCATTTCACCGATATTGAAAAACTCCTCGAAGTCTTCCAATCTCTCGTCAATAGCGGCCACACACTACTGGTAATCGAACACAATCTCGATGTCATTCGCTCCGCTGACCACCTCATCGAGATCGGACCCGGCGCAGGAACTGACGGTGGTAACGTCGTCTTCCACGGCACCCCAGAAGAAATTCTAACAACCAAGACCGAGACCGCAAAAGCCCTACTCAATGACCAATCTCCCTTTGTAGCTAGCTCCACTTCACATTCCTCGCCCAGCACTCCTCACTCAAACTCTATCCAGATTTCCGGAGCCCGCGAACACAACCTCAAAAACTTCGACCTCACCATCCCTCGCGATGAACTCGTGGTCGTCACAGGTCTCTCAGGATCAGGGAAATCCACCCTAGCGTTTGATATCATTTTTGCCGAAGGCCAACGCCGCTTCCTTGACTCGATGTCTCCTTACGCTCGTCAGTTCGCTGGGCAGTTAGAGAAACCCGACATCGACAAAATTGAAGGTCTACCACCGACCGTAGCCATCGAGCAACGGGTCTCGCGCGGTGGTGGAAAATCCACCGTTGGCACAGTCACAGAGATCTTCCATTTTCTCCGCCTACTCTATGCCAAGCTCGGCACCCAACATTGTCCAGAGTCAGGGGAAGCCGTCGTTTCACAAACCCAGGACGCCATTCTCAAACAGCTTAAAATAGCCTTTAAAACCAAGTCGCGCCGTCTCCTGCTCGCCCCACTCATCCGTGGTCGCAAAGGCTACCACACCGATGTCGCCGCCACTGCCGGGCGCAAGGGAATCGAACTCCTCCTTGTCGATGGAAAACTCATCGCTACAGAAGACTTCACCGCCCTCGCCCGCTACAAAGAACACGATATCTTTGCCGTCATTTGTGACAACAAAACACCCGATACTGATCAGCTATCACAAGCGCTCAGCCTAGGGAAAGGCCAATGCGCTGTCGCTAAAGAACTGACAACTGGAAACTGGGAACTAGTCACTTACTCCACCGCCCGCGTCTCCCCAGTCACCGGCATCTCCTTCCCAGAGCTTGACCCCCACCACTTCTCATTCAACTCACCGCGAGGATGGTGTGCAGACTGCCGGGGCTATGGCTCGATCACCCAGACGATCGGAACTAAAAAGAAGAAACGTAAGACCAAACCGAACGAATTCAACTCCGAGGCTGAAGCCGAAATCGCCGAAGAGCTCAGCCATTCTGCCCAACCCGATGAAGACTCTATCCGCATCACCTGTCCAGAATGCCAAGGCGATCGAATCAATCACAATGCCCGTTTCGTCTTCATCAACGACAACAACATCGCCCACGTATCCAGACACTCAGTCACCGATGCCGCTGAGATGTTAGAACAATGGGAATTTAAGGGCCGCGACAAACTCATTGCCCGTGACATCCTCCCAGAAATCATCCAACGCCTCCGCTTTCTAGAAAAAGTGGGCCTCAACTACCTTTCGCTTGATCGTTCAGCCGACACGCTTTCTGGTGGTGAATCCCAGCGTATAAGGCTCGCGGCCCAGCTAGGATCAAACCTCACCGGAGTCCTCTATGTGTTAGACGAGCCAACCATTGGTCTCCACCCCCGTGACAACCAGCAACTCCTCGACACCCTCGAGGCTCTCCGTGCTCGTGGAAATTCCTTGATCGTCGTCGAGCACGATGAAGAAACCATGCGCCGCGCCACCCAACTCATTGACCTCGGCCCCGGAGCAGGTGTCCTAGGAGGAAATGTCGTGGCAAATACCACGGGTAAGAAGTCACAGCTCAAAAAGACTCTCAAGGAATTCCCTGAGTCACCCACATTGCTTTCCTTCGCAGCTCCACTCCAGCACCCGCTGTTAGGCAAGCGCCGCGGCATTCCTAAAATTTTAGAGAAAGACGCCTGGCTAAAACTCACAGGCTGCTGCCACAACAACCTCAAGGACATTGACGTCCGTATCCCGCTAGGGCGTCTCACCACTATCTCAGGAGTTTCAGGCTGCGGGAAATCCTCGCTCATGCGCGGCACCCTCCCTCACGCCATCATAAAAGCCGCGACGAAAACAAAAGACACCTCTCACTACTTTTCTAAATCAACCGGATTTGAGAAGTTAAAATATTGCTATGAAGTTGATCAATCGCCGATCGGCAAGACCTCACGTTCTTGTCCTGCGACCTACGTCAAAGTTCTCGATGACATCCGCAAGCTTTTCGCCGTTGTGCCAGAAGCCCGGATGCGTGGCTACACAGCCTCGCGTTTCAGCTTTAACAACGCCGATGGCCAATGCCCAGAGTGCAAGGGCAACGGACGGATCAAACTAGAAATGGACTTCCTCCCCACCACATGGGTTCCATGCCACGCCTGCTCAGAAAAACGCTACAACCACGCCACTCTAGAAATTCTCTACAACGGAAAATCTATTGGTGACGTTTTAAAAATGAACATCTCTACTGCCGCCGAGTTCTTTAAAAATCACACTAAACTCCACCGCACGCTCTCGTTGTTAGATCAAACTGGTCTCGGTTACCTCAATCTAGGCCAACCATCGCCAAGCCTCTCTGGCGGTGAAGCCCAGCGACTCAAGCTCGTAGCCGAGCTCACCAAAGGACGTAAGTCGATCCGCAATATGACGAAGCAACACACCAACCTCTACCTGATAGAAGAACCCACTATTGGTCTCCATCAGGAAGATGTTCGCAAGCTCATCGAGGTTCTCCATCGACTCGTCGACGAAGGCCACACCGTAGTCGTCATCGAGCACCATACCGCCATCATGGCCGAAGCCGATTACCTCATCGATATGGGACCAGAAGCTGGCGACCATGGCGGCACCATCGTCGCCCAAGGAACACCAGAGCGCGTTGCTAAAAATAAAAACTCCCGCACCGCCCCCTTCCTAGCCGATACGCTTGCAGCTCACTAGCAATCTAGATTCAGCTGCGCTTTAGATTTAGGAGTCATGTATTGCGCACCAGCATCATCGAGAGCAGCCTTCATTTTGCCTAACATAGCTTTAGCCTTAGGGGCATCCTTGGCGGCTAGGTTATCTGACTCGTATGGATCAATAACGAGATTGAACAACTCGATTCGTTGGCCTTGAGGCTTGTCGTAGTGGTAAATCACCTTCCAGTCTCCATTACGATAGACAGTAAAGTTGCTGCTCCGGTGTTTGTGAGGAAAATGCATAAGGAAGGTCTGCTGCTTCTCACCACGGTGCTTCTCCAAGTAGCCTGATAGATCGACACCATCTACCACATGATCGGTGGGAATCTTGACTCCTGCCGCCGACAGAGCTGTCGGCATGATGTCGCAAATACTGCCAAAATCAGACGTCACGACTCCCGGCTTGATAGGAAATTGCTTTTGAAGCTGGGAACTCGCACTTGGCTTTGCCCAACTAACAATAAAGGGCACACGCATCCCCCCTTCGTAATGGGTTGCCTTTTTACCTCTCAATGGAGCAGATGAAGCCACGGTGTGCGTCCCGCCCAAAGGGGCATCGGAACCATTGTCCCCAACAAAAATCACTAGGGTGTTCTCAGCTTCGCCAATCTCGTTGAGATGAGCTAGAATGTCGTTCAAGGATTTATCCATCCCTCCCACTAGAGTCGCATAGGCCTGCGCCTTTGGTGATTTACCTGAGTCCTTGTAATTCTCTGCAAATCTTGGGTCTGAATGGAAAGGAGCATGCAGTGCATAATGGCTCATCTCGACAAAGAATGGCTTCTTCGCAGCATGGACCTTATCGATAGCTTTATTCACCTCGAGCGTGAGCGCTTCTGTCAAAAATGTTTTAGTCCCGTGGTATTGTTCCAAATGAAGTACTGGATGTCGGCTCCCCTTACCATAGTTCTTCTCTCCGTAATAACTTCCTGGCTGACCAATGGCTGACCCTCCAATATTGACATCAAACCCGAGATTCGTTGGATCCACTCCCTCAGATTTAAATGGCCCCAAATGTGCTTTGCCGCAGAAAATCGTCCCGTAGCCAGCATCACGAAGAAGCCTAGGAAGGGTCACATCGCCAGGCGTCAGCCCCTTCCAGTTCCAGTCTGCTGGTCCTGCATTTTTCTTATACGGGTTGATCCACTGAGTCACATGGTGGCGTGCAGAATTTTGACCATTGAGGATACTCACTCTCGATGGTGAACACACGCTGTTGGCATAAAAGGAAGAGAACACCACGCCAGAGTCAGCAAGACTCTCCATCGCTGGTGTCCGGTAAAATTTATTCAATGCCGTCTTTACCAGCTTGCCATTCTTGTCCGCTAAAAATGGCTGGGATGTGTCCATCAAGCCCATGTCGTCGACAAGGAAAAGTAAGATATTAGGACGCTCAGATGCCACAGCAACTCCAGCCATTAGTATAGCACCTACCGCAGCGTGGGCTGCTAGGGTTCGTAATCTAGGTTTCATCAACTTCATAATAACAGATACTAAATTCAAATACACTTTCTTACTATGACTATTTCCACTCTAGCCCAATGGCACTGAGTTAAGCATGCAGATACTCACTAATTGGGCGAAAGGGTGTTCTTTACATAGTTCATTTTTTATTGCTTGAGCACTGGATTTTAACGCGAAAGAAGAAGAATAACGTAAATGAAAGCATGTATTTATTTTCGTTTTACTTGCCGGTCTTCTTGAGCGCTGTATAGTACTTACTATGTCGCCTTTTTCTCCAATAAGGACCTCCACGGCGAACTCGAGAGTCTCTACGAAAAGGCTGAAACTCCCCTAATATTATAATGACACCAGACAAAGCCAATGAAAAAAATACACGGATAGAGTCAGACAGCATGGGCGAAATCAGCGTTCCAACGAGTGCGCTCTATGGTGCTTCCACACAGAGAGCAGTTCATAACTTCCAAATTAGCGGGGAGCCCGTGGACGCCAGCATTATCCAAGCCTACGGGCTTATTAAATGGGCCGCAGCCCAGGCAAATGCGATTTGTGGAGAAATTTCTAATGAACAAGCTGCCCTTATTGAGAAAGTTTCCTGCGAAATTTACAAAGGTGAACTTGCCGGTCACTTTCCCGTCGATACCTTTCAAACAGGTTCTGGCACCTCGACTAACATGAACGTCAACGAGGTCATTTCCAACCGTTGTAGCCAA
>JBLHPP010000084.1:0-9253 GCA_047624385.1 Crocinitomicaceae bacterium | reverse complement strand
GTTGATGTGGTTGGTTTGCCATTCACCAGAATGTCGCCTCCATCGAGACACTTTGTAAGCAGGGCTGCAGGCTGATCTGGAAATGCCTTCACCAAGGCGCCGAGAAGAGAAACAGGTTGATCACCTTCGACCCGACGAAACCGTTGGGTCGCTCGGCCATCATTCCAAAGCCCCTTAGCCACCGCGGATTTGTAGGTTTCTGTCCACTGGAGATTGAGAGCTTCATCGAATCCGGCTCCGTGAATAACGTGCCCGAATTCGTGGATGAGAATGCTCTCAATCTGCATTCCTCCTTGGTATTCCATCACGTCTTCTTCGGCGAATAGGACGACATAGCGGTCTTTGATTTTCGTCAGGAATCCTCTCTGGCGCCAATTGTAAAAATCGAGTTCATCCCCGGTCTTGTCTGACTTGAATTGTGGGAGGTCAGAAGTAAGTTCGTCGTGGGCCACGAGAAGGCAGAGGACGTTCTTTTCGCGAATACGATCGGCGATCGGTTTCTTAAGCTCGCGCATCATGTGATCGAACAAGTAAGCGGCCTCTAGGTGGGTGGTGTCTGTCACCTTTTTTGAAGTAGCAATCAGGATGCCATCGGCCTTGGTGGTCTTGGCATAGAATGATGAATCTAGATCGTATTTTTTTGCGATTTCATCGCTGAGAGCTTCGACTTTGTGCGGCGCGGCATTGGCGGAGAACGCAAGAATCAATGAAAGAGTGGAGCAGAAGATGAGAGCGGTTTTCATCAGATAAGAAGGATGTATTTTACAGGTCGAGAGGTGAAGAGTTGGGCTAGCTAAGGGTTTTTTTCCAAAAGGCTGGAGGAAATATAGGTGTTAGCTGCAGGAGGATCACGGTAAGCGTTCCGAATTTGTTAGGTTTAACTTGATCGGCCCTGGATGATTAATTTGCATGGCATTGTTTGAGGCACCTGGCATTTCTGCATGCGGGTTTCTCTGCTTAGCTTTACCACCTACAATGATTTCTCCATCTTCAATACGTGGAGGAGTATGACGGTTAGGTGTGGGGTTTTCTGGGATCGAGTCTCCTGTCTCCTTAGTCCACTGTGCGAGTTGACGACGAGCCAGTGTGAGAGCTTTAATGTACTCAGGATTACTTACTAGATTGATGAGTTGATGCGGATCTCTGCCGACATGGAATAACTCCTCTGCGGGGCATGGGTTAGCAAATACTTGTTGCTGTTGGGGACTCGTTTGACCTTCTGCATGTGCTTTCCACAGCTCTTTTCCGGAGGGATAATGAGTGTCGGATTCATAGCAAAGGTTCGGTTGGTTAGGGTAATTATTTTTAATGTAAACAAAATCACCGAAACGAATCATGCGCTCGTGGTTCCTGTAGACATGCCAATTATGCTCGGAGAATACCATTTCTCGAACCTTACTCGTCGGATCCTTTAGAATCGGAACGAAGCTCTGGCCTTGGACACACTCGGGCTTTTCGACGCATGCTAGCTCCAAGCATGTAGCGCTGAAATCGATCACGCTGACGAGGCTTTTGGTCACCGAGGGCTTCTTGATCATCTTGGGGTAGTGGACAACCCAAGGGGTCTTAATACCGCTGTCATAGAGGCGTGATTTACAGCGTGGGAATGGGCGGCCGTTGTCCGATGCCACAACAATCACTGTATTCTCCAAGACGCCTTGCCGCTCGAGCTCCGCCTTGATCAAACCAATATAGTAGTCGAAGCGACTCACCTCGTGGTAATAGCTGGCAAGATCTTCCCGCGTCACTTCTGTGTCTACTAGATAAGGCGGGATGACGACTTGTTCATTTTTATAAATAGGGGCCTTGTCATTAATCTGCCAGCCTCGATGCCCGTCAGCGGCAGCGAACCAGAAGAAAAACGGTTTATCTTTAGGTCGCTCTTTAACAAACTCCATCCAATCTTCTTCTAGGCCAGGACCGACTCCTCTAGACATTCTGTCAAAGGTGCGGTCCGTTTTTCCGAACATGTGATTTTTACCCGAAAGCGCGGTGTAATATCCAGCCGACTTCAATAATTCAGGAAACCTGATTTGTGTCTCAGGAAGCTTAACGTGAAGCTCCGGCGCTCCTGTGTTATGAGGATAGCGGCCGGTGATAATACTGCAGCGACTGGGGCTACAGCTACTTGTTGTAAGATAGGCATTGTCGAAACGCATTCCATTGGCTGCTAGAGCATCCACATTCGGAGTCATAATAGTGGGGTGGCCATAGCACCCAAAATCATCTTGCGATATATCGTCGGCAATAAAGAAAACGAAGTTGGGCCTGTCGGAATCACTCCCCATGCATAATTGAAAAAATACACAGAAGCTTATTATTAAAAAGATAGATCGGTTCATGCTGGTTTTGTTGTTAGTTTTTTGAGGTAAGGAGTGCGAAGGGGCTGTCATTTCATCTTTCCGGCCGAGGCCGCTGAAGAAGCGCGTAAGCTTAGAGGTCGATCTCTAAGCCGTCCGTCGCTTTTTTGAATTGAGTCAAGGCTCGACCAGACATGGTGGTGCCTGCTTTTTTTTGCTCCTTTAGGTAGGATTCAGCTGATTTTTCGCAGTAATTTTTGAGTGGTGTGAGCTTTTCGTCGGCAACCCAGAGCGATGCGGGGTTCTTAGTCAAAAAGCGTATGGTGGCTGAAATATCGGGAGCTTTGCCAGCGGCGATCTGGCCGCTGGCCGCCAGAATCGTCTTGCGCCTGCTGGCGCTGAGATACGGTTTGGCGGGACCTGTAGTACCGTATTCTTTTTGAGCAGCCTTGGCGATTTTATTGAGGTCCTCGCCACTCCATAGATCACTAGTCGGTAGCACTCCCTGCGTTGCTAGCAGGAAGCACTCCTTGAGCATAGGGCCACACTGTCTCGTCGACACCCCATGGCCGGCACCGGGCCAAATAGAGCCAGCGACCACGAACCCCTTCTTTTTCATTTCTTCGTTGAAGAGCTTGTACCAAGTAATGCGGTTGTGCGCTGTCTCAGCATGGAGTAACGAGCTGAAAGCGAGGATCAGAGAGCAGATGAAGAGATTATTACTGCGAGCAGTTAGTGTTTTCTGTAAGGTTTTCAGAGGCGTTGTCATGGGGGAAATAGTTTTTTGAGGAGAGCCTAATATGATGGCAAGCCGTTGGTTTAGTCTTTTGCTGTGGTGTAGCCGAATAGGAAGTACTGGAAAATTAGAGAATTGTCATGTCCGTTTTTTTGGACATGAGTCCTAGAGATAAGTATAGCCGGTGCAGATGTACAAGGATGCGTATGCATAGCGCGTGGAGAGCTACTTAGTTAGCGCAATCGGACGCTGAGGACGCTGGATGGTGGCTTGAGTTCTTTGAGGTAGAACGGATGGTAGCTTTTATTGCTGATCCATAAGCCTGAGGAGTTTCCTGCGTTGAGCTGGTAGGCGGTTGTGTAGCGGATATTGCCATTTTTACAGATGTGCCCTAGGGCCTTTGCCAGTTGCTGTTGGCTGATCGATGGAGCGTAGCCAATCGCCCATAGGTTTGCTCCATTGTGGAGGAGGAAGGTGCGCCGGCTGTGGTGCTTGTCATCGAGCTTTGCTAATTTTTCATTTTTTGAAAATAAACAAGGGCCGATGGCGGATCCCGCTTTTTTACCAGCGGTGACTTTGAGCATACCATGTTGAATCGTTAGAGTGAATTTTTGCTCAAGTTTTGCGGAGCCTAGTGCTACGGCTGCTAGATGGCTGCGTTTGTGAACGGCTGATGAAATGTCCTTCGGTTTGGCGTGGAGTTGGGCGGGGTTTTTCTGCGTATTGAAGTGGTAGAGATGAAAGGAGAGGGTGCGGCCATTTGCATTCACTGGGGCATCGAGCTTCTGGTACTGTGCAGAAGCCATGGTGACGCTAAGGAGGAAGAGGAGAAGAGCTTTCATTTCTTGGTGAGTAGGAGGAAGTTTCGAACGGGTTTATTCCACAGTGCGCGGAATGTTTTGTTGCCGTTCAAAACTGACGGGGAGACCCATAAGTCAGAAGAGCGACCTCCGTCAAGGTTGATGGCGTGATAGATAGTTACGTCGCCAAAACGCTTTCCTGTCAGAGCTTTGCCAAGTTGGTCGAGAGTGGCACTTTCGGCGTAGCCTATCAGCCATCGGTAGGAACCATCCGTGGCGAGGAAGGAGCGCACGCGTGGGTTGCTACTGGAGAGCCCATCGATGGCTGATCCACGGTAGCTGAGCATCGGGCCGGATTGTAATAAATGAGCGGGGGAGAGTCGGTTACGAATGGTCGTAAGTTCTGATTTCCTGGCGATACCGGACTGCTTGTCATTGGTGTAAAAGAAGCCAGATCCCAGTGAAGAACTATTGATCGAGCCACGGACTTTACCGTCAGTGATGACTAGCCCGAGTGGTGAGCCATTGGGTTTGAAGAAGCCGGCATTGATACAGGCGAGCGCATTTTTTACTTTGCCTAAGCTTGCCGCAGTGGACCATCGGCTGGCTGGGCCTGAGGCTTGATCGACGACTTTCAATCCGCAATTCCGACTATCAAAGCTGACTAGGTGAAGTCGTACGCCGTTGCTGGTGAACTTGTGGTAGCTGGGCTGAAGTAGCGGGGTCTTGTTTTCCTCAGAAACGACAACAGCTTTTGGCGCTGCGAGGATGCCTGCCGAGATGGCCAAGCTAATAGCGACGCTGAGTGTTGAGCCAAAACGGTTCGCTTGATGTAATGCTCTATGCAATGGATGGGAGGTTAGTTGCGTGGTTTGCGCGCGGTGGCGAGTAAGGTCTGAAAATGCGGTGGCTCGTCTTCTTTATCGACAATAGTTGTATCGATCATTTCAAAGCCATTCTCTTCTAGCATCTGGGTAATGGAAAGCTCGGAAAATCCTAGCCAAGTGTCAAAGTACATCTCTCGCGCTTGTTCAAAGCTGTGCTGGAGCAGATCCAGGATTACTAAAGTCCCGCCCGGTTGAAGGATTTCGTAGGCTTTGTGTAGCGCTTTTTCTGGATGCTCCGTGTGGTGGAGGGCTTGGGAAAAAATGGCAAGATCGACTGAACTGGGATCGATTGGTGGGTTCTCTATGTCGCCTAGGCGGTATTCGAGATTGGGAAGCTTGTGGTCTATAGCGAGCTGTTGGCCGAACTCGACCATCTTCTGCGAGTTGTCGACTGCTATGACCTTCTTCGCCCGTTGTGCGAGGAGCTGGGAGAGGGTCCCTTCACCAGCTCCGAGATCAGCGACGACATCGTAGTTGAGAATTTTAAGGAATGCTTCGGCCAGTCCTTTCCACGAACGACCCGGCACATACTGACGTCCGAATTTGCCGGCGAGTTCATCAAAGTAGGCGCGGGTACGGTCCTTGCGCTTGCGTAATGTCAGGCGCAGCGCTGCTTTGTCCGTAATTATTTCAGGGATTTCCTCAGCTGCCTGACGGGCGACACGAAGGAGGGGTTCTGGAGCACACGATGAATACAGGTTGTTCTTTCCCACGCGTCGATCGCTCAAGAGCTTTTCTTTTTTGAGTTGAGAAAGCTGTGTGGAAATTCTGCTTTGGCCCATCCCTAAGATGGACTGCAGCTCAGCCACGCTAAGTTCTTCATGCTCTAGTAAAATGAGGAGTCGGAGCCTAGTGGGGTCTGAAATGAGTTTTAGTGAATTGAGAATTGACGGCATTGGGAACTGGGTTATATATGTACGCATAAACGCATCACGATTTGATGATGCAACACTAAAATTTATGAACCGCCCTTTCATTTTCTCATCAGAGTCCGTAACAGAAGGTCACCCAGATAAGGTCTGTGACACGATTTCGGATACTATCCTCGACGCCTGCCTCGAGCAGGACTTAAACAGCCGCGTGGCTTGTGAAACTTTTGTTAAAGATAATGTAGTCGGCATCGCTGGTGAGATCACCACGCATGCTGATTTCGATAGCCGGGCTCTTATTGAGAAGGCGATCCGCGAAATTGGCTACGTCCACGACGACTGTAAGTTCAACGCAAACAGCTTCTTCTTTGTTAATCTCATCGGCCAACAGTCGCCAGACATCGCGCAAGGCGTGGATGCTGGAGGTGCTGATGATAAGACAACTGAAGAGCAGGGCGCAGGCGACCAAGGAATCATGTTTGGTTATGCATGTGATGAGACTCCAGAGCTCATGCCCGCACCTATCAGCTACGCGCACAAGCTCGGCCGTGAGCTCACATCGCTTCGTAAATCTGGGCAGTACCAGTGGCTCCGCCCAGACTCCAAGACGCAAGTTTCCATGGAATATGTCGATGGCAAGCCGACACGCGTGACAGCAGTGGTGGTTTCCACTATGCACACAGCTGGCATCACGACTTCTGAAATCCGCGAAATTCTCCAGCGTGACCTCATCGAAAAGATCATTCCTGCAAACCTCCTCACTGACGACACTGAACTACTCATCAACCCAACTGGCCTATTCATCATTGGTGGTCCTGAAGGTGATGCTGGTCTCACTGGCCGCAAAATAATCGTAGATACTTACGGTGGAACTGGCCGCCACGGCGGTGGTGCTTTCTCTGGTAAAGATCCATCCAAGGTCGACCGCTCAGCAGCCTACATGTGTCGCTGGGTAGCCAAGAATATCGTTTCCGCTGGCCTCGCAGCTCGTGCAGAGATTCAGGTTGCTTACGCGATCGGTCACCCGCATCCAGTTTCTATCAGTGTGGACACATTCGGAACGAGTACTGTTGACGAGCTCGTCATCGAGAACGCAGTGAAAGAAGTATTTTCTTTCAAGCCAGCTGAAATAATCACCCAGCTTGACCTCCTCCGCCCAATCTACAAGCACACAACCAACTACGGTCACTTCGGCCGTGAAGATAATTTGGATGCACTTACTTGGGAGAAGACGAATAAGGTCGATGCTCTCAAAGCAATCATTGGATAAAATTCTCAAACTTAAAAAACTAATACTAATATACTATGTCTACTTCCACACTAGAAAAAACACAGGTCAAAACGAGCGATTACAAAATCGCCGACATCTCCCTTGCTGCCTTCGGCCGTAAGGAAATCGATATCGCTGAGCACGAAATGCCAGGTCTCATGTCGATTCGTGAGAAATACTCAGCTGAGAAGCCACTCCAAGATGTACGCATCATGGGTTCACTCCACATGACAATCCAGACTGCAGTTCTGATCGAGACACTCGTCGATCTTGGTGCTGACGTTCGTTGGTGTTCATGCAATATTTTCTCCACACAGGATCATGCAGCAGCTGCGATGGCTGAAGCTGGTATTCCTGTTTTCGCTTGGAAGGGCGAGACTCTTGAAGAGTACTGGGACTGCACATGGAGCGCTATCGTGAACCTCAAAGGCGAAGGCCCAGAGCTCATCGTTGACGACGGTGGTGACGCGACTCTTTTCATCCACAAAGGTTACGAGCTTGAGAATGGCTCAGACTGGGTAAACGAGCCAGCTGGCTCTGGCGAAGAGCAGGTGATCAAGACCCTACTCAAGAAGGTTCACTCCGAGCAGCCAGGCATTTTCGCTAAACTTATCGCTGACTGGAAGGGTGTTTCCGAGGAGACAACGACTGGTGTGCACCGTCTCATTCAGATGGCTAAAGAGGGCAAGCTCCTTGTTCCTGCTATCAACGTCAACGATTCTGTTACTAAATCAAAGTTCGACAACCTCTACGGTTGCCGTGAGTCACTCGTCGACGGCATCAAGCGTGCCACCGACGTGATGATCTCTGGTAAAGTTGGTGTTGTTTGTGGATACGGTGACGTGGGTAAAGGCTGTGCTCAGGCACTCCGCGCTCAAGGTGCACAGGTTGTTGTTACTGAGGTTGATCCTATTTGCGCGCTTCAGGCTGCAATGGAAGGCTTCCGCGTTCTCACTGTAGAAGACACACTCGGCTGGGGTGACATCTACGTTACCACTACTGGTAACTACAACATCATCCGTCTCGAGCACATGGAGAAAATGAAGGACCAGGCAATCGTCTGTAACATCGGTCACTTCGACAACGAGATTCAACTCGACAACCTCAACAATGCTCCAGGTGTAGAGCTGCTCAACATCAAGCCACAAGTTGATAGATACACATTCCCTACTGGTAATAGCATCTATATGCTTGCCGAAGGTCGTCTTGTGAACCTCGGTTGTGCAACAGGTCACCCATCATTTGTGATGTCTAACTCTTTCGCTAACCAGACGCTCGCTCAGATCGATCTCTGGAAGAACAGAGACAACTACAAGGCTGGTCAGGTCACAGTGCTACCTAAGCACCTCGACGAAGAAGTGGCTCGTCTCCACCTCGAAAAGATCGGAGCCAAGCTCACGATTCTTTCACAGGATCAGGCAGACTACATCAACGTGCCCGTCGAAGGCCCATTCAAGCCTGAGGCGTATCGCTACTAAGCCATCGCTTTGCAATTCTTAGCAGCGGGTCAATAGTCAAATGTCACTAGGCTTGACTAGTGAAACGAAAATTTCAGCGCCAGCTCGTTCATTCGAGTTGGCGCTTTTTCGTAGAAGAGGCTTCTAGACTCTTTTGATGTAATAACGATGGTGGCTGAACTTAGTGGTCGCTGCTGTAAAGAAATAGATAGGTCCAACGCCCCATTCTGACATTCTTCTAATATGAGTGAGATAATGGTATTAGCATGTTGTCATCACCCCCTTTACGGCTATATTCACATGATGAAGAAATTTATACTCTCCATCGTGACAGGCCTGACCTCATTCATGCTGATCAATTCAGTCTTCGCTGAGGACTCTGCCACTCCCAAGGCTGAGAAATCTGCTCAAGCCCAAATACCATCACTCACCTTCTACTACTACGATGGATGACCTATGTGTAACAAGATTAAGGTCATCGTGAATGATCTCAAAAAGACAAAAGGTCAGAAAATTGCTTTCAACAACGTCGTCGTGGGCTCAGGAAAGAGCGCCGAGGAAATTAAGAAGGCCAAACTCAAAGGCCATGGCATCATAGCCAACGATAAGAAGGGCAAACTCGTGCAAATCGTCAACGGCCACAAATACGGTAAAAAAGAAGTCGAAGCCATCGTCTCCAAACTCCTTCAGTAAGTTTGTAGCCACAACGGCCAATCCTCGATTACACGACAAGCTTTCTAAGCTATAAAAACGCATCATGGATGTTTGTCTTCTTTGGTTTCACCTAGATACTTGGAGATCTAGTTTTAGAAGGCTCTAATTGTAGGAGGAAAAAGTGCAAAATTAATTACTTTAGGGCACCTCCGGCAACTAGCGTTGGTGATGCTGGAAAGAATTTCAAGCGAGGCTAGGCGTGATGAGTGAGCGGATTTTT
>JBLHPP010000083.1:0-9289 GCA_047624385.1 Crocinitomicaceae bacterium | reverse complement strand
GGAAAGCCTTTCTGCGCAAGGCTGCGTTATTCTTCGTTCACGGATAAAAATCCGCTCACTCATCACGCCTAGCCTCGCTTGAAATTCTTTCCAGCACCACCAACGCTAGTTGCCGGAGGTGCCCTTAAGAGCTTTGACCTTTTTCTAAACTTAATCTTTTGAGGTATTCTGTAGAATTTTGCGAAATCTTGTTAATTCTGTATAAAAACTCTCTCGTGTAGTGACCGTGACGGTTGTGCTGCGGAAAGTCCTGCTGGGGTTGATAAGTGACCGGGCGGTCACGCTACGTGCCAATCACTTCTTGCCGTACTTGCGTAATCTTCGTGGAACTTGGGTTTGTTGGCGGCGTTGGTATTCTTTTTCAGCGACCACAAATTTTGGGTAAAGTTCTTTTTCAATCCAGTCAAAACCAGCTTGGAGACCTTTCCCGGCATAAACTCTGCCGATTTTAGCTTCCACAGATGTTGGGTTGCCTGCGCAGCTTAGAAATTCATTAGATGTGAAGCGTACGAACATCTCTCCATCCATGGCCCCAAATTCACGAAGAATCCATTCGCGGACGTAAAGCGCTAGAACGGCGTCTCCGGTCCATGCTTCTGCGCGCTCTTGGGCGATTACGGGATCTTGTTTCTTGGGTGCTGCCATGGTCGTATTAAGGTGCGAGTGAAGGCTCATTTTTCCGAAGAGCAGTTTCTGATTCGCCATCCCAGTAGCCGCTTTCAAGCTCGATGTAAATAGTGGTGTACGGCAGAGTTGTCTGAGATTTCACCACCAGCACGCGGTTACCTTTTTTTGAACTGCGCATCAGAGACTCTAGTGAATCGGCAGAGAGGCTTTGAGTCGGGCGCTCGTTGAGATGTTTTGTGAGGTTTGAGCGATGGTTGTCGATACCTGGTGCGTAGTCCTCATTGAGTTCGGCAGATTCCCGGCTGAGATAAATACGCGGACGAACGTGGCCAATGCTTTCGATAGACTGAAGGACTGAATCGAGTGTTCGGGGTAGCTTGTATGGGGATAGCAGTGTGTGTGCACCTGGACGGTCGGGTGCTGGGTAGGCTGATTCAGTGATGAGAATCCAGTTGTAGGCGCCTAGCTCAGCAATTTCAGAGTCAACCTGCTGTATCCAAGTTCGTTGGTTATCCGAGTGGACCGGAGCACAGCAATTCAAGAAAACGAAGGTGAGAAGCGGTATGTACTTGATCATAGACCTAAAAAAGCCGCAGCGAGATACTGTGGCTTCTTGAGTTGAATTATTGGAAGTGAATCTAGCCTAGCGTACGACGACTGGAGTTCCTATTGCAACCTTTGCGAACACGGTGTCGACAGCCTTATAGTATGTCCGGATACATCCGTGAGACGCTGGATAGCGTGGGACCTTACCTTGGTGCATGCCAATACCATCCCAGCTGATGCGCATCCATGATGACATGAGAGCTCCTTCAAAGCGGCCACCCTCTGGTATTATGTCTTTGGAGGAATCTGCATTTATTTTCACGACAATGTCTTCGGCGTCGTAAATCTTGCCGTAAAGGTTGGAGCGTTTCTCGGATTTCTTTTTCTTAAGTACTTCGTATTTCCCAGCAGGGGTTGGGAAGTTCTTGTTGCCAGTAGAAACTGGATAATCCATGGCGACTTTGCCGTCGTTGAGTAGAAATCCACGCTGCAAGCTCAGGTCTACAATGACTTTGGCATTGCTGCCATCAGTGGACGTGAGTAATACCTCATTACGATAGATTCTATAAGTTTTTGGGTAGTTGGATGAAGCTGTAAAGTAAGCGTAGGTGCCTTTGTTGTATGGATTCACAAAGATACCCTTGATTGCAGTGCTCTGCTTTGGATTCGGTTTTGGGGCGACACCAGTCGTGCAACTGGAGAAAATCATGGGCACTAGAAGTAGAGCCAATACGTGACGGATGTGTAGATTTATGTTCATTGCGATCGGTAAACAGGTAAATGTGTCCTAATATTCTAGGAATTGTGGAGGAAAGATCAAGCTTGATCCGACTATGTGTCAGTGGCTAGCCTAATCATGGCGACTAATACGGAGGCGCTCACCGTGGAGTAAGGCCTTAAAAAAGGCATAATCTTCTTCATGGCTGCCTGACACTATCCGGAAAGAATACTTAGGCCAGTGCTTCATTTCTTCGAGGGAGTTTTTCATACGGGTATCGATGACCTCTTTGCTATCTGTGCCACGACCAGTGAGACGTTTCCTCAGTTCTTCGGCGTTCGGGGGCATAATGAAAATATCCACAAGTGCTTGCTCAATGATGGGGTGGTTACTTTCTCTGACCAGGGCGGCTCCTTGAACATCGATGTCCATCACGACATCGATGCCTGCTGCTAGCTTGTTCAGAACCTCGGACAGCAATGTGCCATAAAAATTGCCATGGACTTCGGCGTGCTCGAGAAATTCGCAGGCGGAAATTTTTTCCTGAAACTCTGGAACACTTAAGAAAAAGTAGTCTTTACCGTTCTCTTCACCTGAGCGCGGTGAACGCGTGGTACAGGAAATAGCATAACTAGCCTCATCTTCGTTAGAAAGGCGGCGGCAGAGCGTGGTTTTTCCAGAACCTGATGGACCTGAAACGAGGTAGAGAATGCCTGTACGGGTTGACATATGGCTAGATCATAGGAGGACGGGACAATCTTCAAGTGTTATTTATACCACTTAGTACTACAGGGCACCTCCGGCAACTACCGACGATGCTGTTTTGTGTGCTTAGGTTGAAAATTTGTAAGCGAAGATTAGATGATTAAAATAGAACCCTACGGGCAGAAGAGTAAAGCTGCGTATAGCTTCGTTTCATTTCACACAGAGATATTTATCTCTGTGTGAAATGCGCCTTGCTCTACTTGTTTTACTTTTCTGCATCATCATCGCTAGTTACCGGAGCTACCCTACACGAAAAAAATATGAGCACTGTAGGGCACCTCCGGCAACTAGCGTTGGTGGTGCTGGAAAGAATTTCGAGCGAGGCTAGGCGTGATGAGTGAGCGGATTTTTATCCGTGAACGAAGAATAACGCAGCCGTGCGCAGAAAGGCTTTCCAGCCCGAAGGGGGCCTATCTTCAAAAACGAGCTACGCTCGCAAATTTAAAGAATTAATAACTCACACACCGACAGCGGGAGTTGCCGGAGGTGCCCTGTATTCTACAAACTAATGTGCTCGCTCAGTATCACAAAACCTTGGAGTGCTGTGACTTGACGTCGCTCTGGTGTGGCTTGACGCACGGGGTAGGTGGTTTTCAGCTTTCCGGGTTAGTATTTCTAACGATAGGATGAAGCCTGTGGCTGATTATGTGGTCGAGCGGTTATTGACTCTGGTATGATCACCTTGATACACAGAAACCCATTTTGAGAAATTCTGGTAATTCTCTATAAAAAATTGCTGATTGTGTGATCTAGCTTGATACAATGACAGCCAATGGTGGTGACCTTGATTAGGTAAGGGCTAGCAAATAGGTGACAGCAGAGATAAATGATAGACCCTAATGGCGCATACTCAAGGGTCTTGGTCGCCAACCGCTGCACTTGAAGATTTTAGACTTCTTGAGGTTGCATTTTATCGAGTAGCGAGTATTCAGTGGCTAGCATATTGATTTTCTATGACTTAGCTACTCGTTCGAATTTTGGGGTCAATCTCACTTTGAGTAGGAAGAGTAAAAGTGAACTGAACCAAAAGCTAAGGATAATGATATTTGTTGTTAAGCGTTCGTTTAAGATGTTGCAAATTATTGGTGGTGCGTTAACATTCTAACTGGTATGAATACCCGAGATCAAATACTAGCATCCGCATGGAAACTTTTCAGCGAAAGAGGTTTTGAAGACGTTTCCGTTCGAGATGTTACCAATGAGGCTGGAGTCAACTTAGCGTCTGTGAGTTATCACTTTGGTAGCAAAGACGGATTGATTCAGGAGGTGGTGAAAAAGGTGCTAAATCCAGCAAATCAGCACAGAGTTGATCTACTTGAGGGGGTTGTGGCGGATGCCGGAGGAGTGGATAAGGTGACATTGAAGCAAATTTTAGAGAGTTATATACGACCTGTGATGTTTCCTGAGGAACACGGAAGCAATCTCGATATATTGGCTCGCCTAGCAGCACGTTATCTTATTGAGCGAGAATACGATGTTCCAAAATCAGTGTTAGCATTGTTTGGAGAAGTTTTTCAGAAGTATGTGTTGATCATCTCGACTAAGATTAATCACCTTAGCCATGAAGAGATTCTCCAACGTCTACTTTTCTGTATTGGAGCGGCACTGCATTTCCAATCATTCGCAGGGCTCGCTAACAAGGTAGCTGGGAAGGTTCCCATTCCTGACCGTGAAAAGGACTTCCGCGATCTCGTGCAATTTGTGCTCTCAGGTTTCAGTAGCTAGTTAAATTTTAGTCTAATAAAAAAGGCGACCACTGTCATGTAGTCGCCTTTTTTTGTAATGTGAATGAGTGGGTATTATACCACTTAGTGAATCAAAAAAGACTAATCCTGGAGTGATTTTTTGATCCATCAAGGCTAGACGAGGGAGTGGTGCGAGCACCATGACTGAGGAGAAACGCCGATTTATCAAGAAAGCGCCCAGCACTCATAGCTTTCCGCGTAGCGCATTTCCCTAAAGCCCTCAAAAAGAACATTTGTCTCTTTGGTTTTGCTAAGTGGTATTAGACGTCGATTGTCTTAGGGAGGCTCTTGCTGTGCTTGCGGAGCTTGTGTGAGAGGATGATGAAGACGCTACCAGCGATGAGCGCGAAGGTTGCGACGAGTTTGATGATCAATCCTTCAACGGTGCTTGGGTCACTGATGCACCAGCCTCCGAAGAGTAATGAGAGAATGCCGGCGATGACGAACCAACCGCTTTTAGCGGTGAGGCCACCGATCAATTCAAAAGCACCTTTGAAAACACACATCCATCCGAGTATGACGATAAATGTGGTAACAATTATTGCTGGATTAGCGATACAGAAGGCACCTGCAACAATGCTAAAGAGTCCAGAAAGGATCATCCACCAACGCGGGCCTGCCGCTCCACCCTTGAAGGAAGCTGCCAGCGAAAATATTCCGTCAAGTAAGACATAGACCGCCCAATAAATGATTAGAAAAGCAATCGTCATGCTAGGCACTGAAAATGCCAGAATTCCAAAAATGAGCGCAGCTAGGCCACGGAGGAATAAGAGCGACCAGCCCTTGGAAAGTAAGTCGACGATTGGTGTGTTCATAAATAAGGAGTGATGTTAGGAGTTTTTAGAATGGTCTTGGAGTCAAGTAGCGTCAAGATTCCTTTTGTTTTGCAGATAAATGTCAGTGCCTAGGCTTGTGATGTCTTGGAATGACAGTTAAAGCGGGTATTATGACTCAAGCACAACTAGGCGTTCTCATTGGTGGTATCATTCCCGCGCTCTTATTTGGAGTTTCTGGTATCTGCCAGAAATGGAGTAATCAGCACGGTATTTCTACCGGGGCGTACTTGGTGAGTATAGGTATTGGCGTACTTTGTGTGGGGCTGGCTCTCTGTGTCTATAATTCTGACCAACACTTTAGTATGGCGTCCGTCATTCCCGCAGTAACTTTGGGAGTATTTTGGGGCTTAGGGATACTGCTCGTCGCGATAGCTATTAGTAAGTACGGAGCACCCTTGTCGACGCTCGCGCCTCTCTACAACATGAATACCCTCGTTGCCGTTGTTGGTGCGTTATTTATCTTTTCAGAATGGAAAGACGCCAACCTGGTCAAGCTAGGGTTTGGAACGATCATGATTATTCTGGGTGGAGTTTTAGTTTCCTCATGATTTGCGCTATTGCTGGAATTTGAAGAATCGGGTAGAGCTATGTGCGTGACTCATTTCATCGTGGTGATGACCTGAGAACTTTACATGCAATTTACACAACAACCTGTGGCATGTTCTACACTAGAAGTAGATATGATTCCGACAATACTCGTAGCAGAAGATGACAACGCAGTACGCCAAGGAGTGGTGGACGCCCTCACTCTGTCTGGATACCAGGTAATAGCTGCACGTGATGGACGTGAGGCGATGCAATATGCGCTAGAGCGGCAATACCAATTATTACTACTCGATCTAGTGATGCCGCACCACAGTGGATTTGAAGTCCTAGAGGCACTCAAGAAAAAGCGTCCTGGGCAGCCAGTGATCATACTCTCAGCACGTGGAGAAGAGGCTGATCGTGTAAAAGGCCTAACCCTAGGCGCAGATGATTATGTGGTGAAACCTTTCAGCCTTCGCGAGTTATTAGCTCGGGTGGATGCCGTGTTGAGGAGATCCACCGAACGAGCTGCCAGCATTGATAAGTATTGCTATACCCATGGAGTGGTGGATTTCGACCGACGCGAAGTCGAATTTGGTGATTCAGGAGTCCGCCAGGATTTGTCTGAGCGCGAGGCTAGCTTGATGGCTTACTTAGTCGCGAACAAAGGCCGTGCGATATCAAGAGAGGAAATTTTGCGACAAGTGTGGGAGCTCGATCCAAAGGGGCTCACGACGAGGACGATAGATATGCATGTGGCACATCTACGAGGAAAGTTAGGAGATGTGGATCAGACAGTGGTACAAACGGTCCGCGGACAAGGGTATAGAATTGATTAGAAAGAACTATTATGGGAAATAGAATTTGGCTTATTTGGCTTGTGGCATTTGCATGTGCAGCTGTCGTACTATCAGCGATGTCAGTCGTGACCTTGCGCTTCGTTGAGCAAAGCAACGAAGATGTGCAGCAAGGCGCAGATGCTTACCTTGAGGAAAGGGGGCGACTGGCCATGTGGCGGCTCGATTCGTTGGCCGCATCAATTGTAGGTGCGGAAGACGCTCGCCCCGCCGAAGAACTCTTTACTAAAGACTACAGAGATGTGGTGCAAAGTCAGTCGGTCGTGACCGTGCCTGTGACTGAGATCTATTCCAATGCGCCCTCCTACACGAATGTCTATTGGGGTGTGGACCTCAAGCAAAAGGAATCTCAGGTCAAGTCACCCCAGGTCTATAAAGAAGAATTTCTGCTAGGAAATAGAGTGGACCCATCGGCGAATAACCACTATACGAGGAAGCTAGAAAAACTCAACAAGATCCTAGCAGCACCAGTTAGTAGAGCTAAAAGCGGTTCGGTCTCCAACTTTGATTTGGCATGTATGAGTAGCCACGTCCTACCATTTCCGATTGCTTTGACCAAAGAGTCATTGCTCCAAGCTGAGATGCAGGTCAAAGAGGATGATAACGACTTCTCCTTGTCTTCTTTGAATAAAAAGGCCCCACGCGAGCAAAAGGATAGCAAGGTCGTGGATTACAAGAATGCCCCCGAAGTTCAAAAACAGATCTCGAAGGCTGAAAAGAGTAAGCGGCAAAAGGCGGTAGATCGATATGCCGACAATGTGTCGAGCTATAGCCAATGGAATGCTAACCCACTCAAGCCAGTAGCCAATACTTTCAACTCACGAGATTCCACCCCTGAGATGACAGCCTTCGCGCCAGTTTGGCTCGATGATGAACTTGTGCTAGTTCGGCGAGTGAGAGTTCTAGGAAGTGAGAAGCTCCAAGGGATTTGGCTCAAGAAACAAGAGATCTCCAAGCAATTACTCGATGAAATATCCGACCTTTTCCCAACGGCAAAGCTGGAACCTTACTTTGATAAAGAAAGTGAAAATACAGCTAAGAATGTGATGCTCAAACTTCCCTTCATTCTTATTCCTCAGGAAACCACTCTCAGCTCGGTGACTGTGAATCTACGCGATGTCATCGACGGTCCTATAGGCCTCGCATGGTTGGGTGTTGGTTTTGCCTTGGTTGCTGGTTTCTTCATGCTCGGTGGGGTGATTAAAATGAGCGAAAGACGTGCGTCATTTGTCTCGTCAGTTACCCACGAACTTCGGACGCCACTCACCACGTTCCGCCTCTACAGCGACATGCTGAGTTCTGGGTTAGTCAAGGAGCCCGCCACCAAGCAGAAATATTTAGAGACATTAAGAACAGAATCTGAGCGGTTGACTCACTTGGTCGAAAATGTGCTCGCGTATTCCCGTATCGAGCGCGGCGCAGCGACGGCCAAAAAATCCGAAGATCTCAGCTTGGGAGCCTTGCTCGAGAGAGTCTCTGGAAGATTGGAAGTTCGAGCAAAGGAGGCAGGTATGGAATTACAAGTCCAGGTGACGGGATTTGATTCTGACAGGAAGCTCAAACTCAACACCACAGCTATCGAGCAAATTCTCTTCAATCTGGTAGATAACGCAGCAAAGTATGCCTGCGATGGTGGTAATGTCATTCGCTTGATCGCTGAGTTTCAGAAAAGTAATCTACGAATCGCCGTCTGCGATCAAGGATGTGGCGTCTCTAGAAGAGAGCGTGGTAGGCTTTTCAAGCCATTCCATAAAACCGCAGAGCAAGCGGCCAGCACCAAGCCTGGTGTAGGGCTAGGGCTAGCACTCTGCCGTAGGCTTGCCCGCGCCATGAAAGGGGACCTTTTTTACGAAAAAGCAGAGCAAGGTGCCTGTTTTGTACTCAAAGTCCCGGCTCAGCTGAAATAGTCAGCTGGGAGACTACTCCTATTCTCTGTTTTAACGACTTATTGGGTAGATTGATCGAGCTTAGTTCTATGTGGCTACATGCTATATTGAGCACAGAAAAAAAAAGCGGAATTTCACTAAAAAAGAGCTTGCGCCGAATCGTTTTTTAAACATACTCCGCCCGCAGCCGAAAGGCCGCAAACGACAAGGTCACAAGCCGAATTAG
The DNA here is from genome assembly GCA_047624385.1 of Crocinitomicaceae bacterium. Taxonomy (GTDB): domain Bacteria; phylum Verrucomicrobiota; class Verrucomicrobiia; order Verrucomicrobiales; family Akkermansiaceae; genus Rubritalea. The sequence continues at coordinate 558 of JBLHPP010000083.1, read as the reverse complement.
CTCAGTTGGTAGAGCAGTTGATTTGTAATCATCAGGTCATCAGTTCGAGTCTGATATTCGGCTCCATCCTTTCTTTTACCAAAGAGAAAGAGGAGACCAAGTCGTAACACAACATAAATGTTTGAACCGTAAGGTTTAAAAATGCCGAATTAGCTCAGTTGGTAGAGCAGTTGATTTGTAATCATCAGGTCATCAGTTCGAGTCTGATATTCGGCTCCATTCAATCCCTGAATTCCTCTAGGAATCAGGGATTTGTTGTGTCTAGATGGTGGGTGATCGAGATGACGTAGCCGAACTCCACATCAATGGGTAATGCTCGGTTTTTAAGTGTTTCTAAAAATACCCATAAATACAGTAAATTTGCCAAGTGGTATTATTCCTACTTAGAGCTTGTCCCAAACACGGCCAGCCGTGTCGTAGCAATCTTCAATTTATGTTAGAATAGAGGCATGAGAGGTGTTTTTACCTCCCATGCCCCAAATTGCGGGTCTATAATTTGTTTACTACAGCGAATCATACACCGAACAATGCAAAGTATTACCTACCAACCCCCAACTT
>JBLHPP010000082.1:0-9311 GCA_047624385.1 Crocinitomicaceae bacterium | reverse complement strand
TTTTGCCAAATAGCGGTGATGCCATGGCGGATACCATTTGACCAACATTCGCAGATTTGATCTCCGTCTTGAGAAGGTTGCGCGTTTTGTATTCCTCGATTGTGAGGCCGTAGCGCTCAGCTGAGCGCTTCAAGTTTTCAGCAGTCCAGAGTTTGGTGTCGAACACCGCGTCAGGATGAATGATATTGCAGCGGACGCCTTGTGGTGCCAGCTCGAGAGCGGCAACCCGACAAAGCTGGTTGAGTCCAGCTTTGGCACAGGAGTATGATGCCGCGCCAGCTCCTGGAGCATTCACATTGCGTGAACCTACGAGAACGATTGCGCTGTCGATACCGAGCTTGAGGAACGGGATCGCCTCGCGCAGGAGTTTTTGGTGCGAGGTGAGATTGACTGCAAAGGATTTGTCCCAATTTTGCTGCTCGAGGTTTTCGAGGAAGGCACCAGCTGTGAAAATTCCAGCATTGGAAACGAGGATGTCGAGTCCGCCGTATGTGCTGATAATTGTCTCTATAACATTCTTGATTGCCTTGTCGTCAGTGAGGTTGGCGACGATGCCTAGACCACCAATTTTTGCCATTGTCTCGACGATCTCAGGGTTGAGGTCGGCTCCGATGACCGTGGCTCCAGCGAGTGCTAATTGCTCAGCGCAGGCAAAACCGATGCCAGCAGCAGCACCTGTCACAAGCGCGATTTTCCCTTGGTGGACTGGTTTGTCCGATCCGCCTTTGTTCAGTTTAGCTTGTTCGAGTTCCCAGTATTCGATCTCGAAAAGATCTTTGGCTGGAAGTGCCTTCCAAGCGCCAAATGCGTGCTCAGTTTTGAGGATTGTATCAACGGAATGTTCCGCGATGTCCGCGATGATGTTGGCTTCCTTGAGGGTCACACCGAAGGATACTACCCCGTGGTTAGCCCATGCAGCCCAGCGAGGAGCTGTGTCGAGGATTGTTTCGTTCTGCGCGTGCTTGGAGAAATATGCCGTGTATTCGTTGGCGTACTTGGCTGTAGAGTTAGCAGCATCCCCACCATCAGCGAGGTAGAGAGGGAGGCGCTTGGTGCGGATCGTGTGATCTGGAGTGACTGGACCCTTTTTGCAGATAGTTGCTAGTTTGGTAGCTGAGGCGAAAGCGCTTGCCGCTTTTGATGTAGAAAGGCGTGCGATGCAGGCTGTGCCGCGTTCGCTAGATACCGCTTTACGCAGAGTTGCTAGACCTAGGAGGTCTTTGGATACTTTCGCCTTTTTGATTGGGTTGGCTTTTAGATTTGCAGCCACGTATTTTTCGGCAAGTGTGACCTTCTTGATCATCAGATCATAAGATTTCTTGGCGTCGTCACTGAACGTGAAAATGCCGTGGTTCATCATGATGATCCCATCAACCTTACTGAGGTCTTTGCCCTTGATTGCTTTTTGTACCGCTTTGGCGAGGACGAAGCCTGGCATCACGTAAGGAACCACGATCATAGAGTCGCCAAAGACTACTCTGATGTGCTTATTCCCATTAGGGTTGTTGGTCAGAGCTAGAATCGCATCAGCGTGGGTGTGATCGACAAATTTTGCAGGAATCACTGCGTGAACAATTGCTTCGATCGATGGATTTGGAGCTGCTGGATCGAGCAGGCCGAGGCGTTGTTGCGCGACCATGTCTGAGTCAGAAAGGGTGTCGAGCTCAGCGAGCTTGAGCAAGGTGTCCATCCGCACTGCAGGGAAACCTGGCTTTTCGATGGTGGCGAGATCCCAGCCGGAACCTTTCACACAAAGAACTTCGATAGAGTTGCCAAAAAAATCTTTGACGGTTGTTTTGACGGATGTGTTACCGCCTCCGTGGAGTACGAGATCTGGCTCTTGCCCTAGAAGGCGAGAGGTGTAGACGCGGAGTGCGAGATCGTCTTTCTTTGGTGCTTCTTTGCTGTTGTAAAGATTCTTCATGAGAAGTGAATGTGAGTTGAAAGTGCTGGGGGAGAGACGCTCAATGTTTGAGCTAGGTAGAGGGGGAGAGAAAGCGCCCAGCTTACTAGCTGGACGCTTGGAGAGAATCTAGAGATTACCCGATGAGTGGCACGAGCTGCTCGTTGCACCATTCGCCATTCTGCAGGGTTACTTGATCTGGGTTAGTGATGGCGTCTTCGCATTCATCTTCGCAGATGATCCAGCCCTTGTAGTCGCGCTGTACGAGAAACTCAGTGATCTGATGAAAGTCTACTTTCCCTGATCCCATTTGTGACCATGGCTCAGCACCATTTCCTGAGAAATCCTTATAGTGAACGTGGTTGATGAGGTGTTGCCAGTGCTTCATTGTGTCGATGACATCCATGCCGCCGCGTACGATGTGGCCTACGTCCGGAGTCCAACCAGTGACAGCCGGGTCGAGTGAGTTGAGTACCACATTATAGTCTTCCTGTGTCCTAACCAATGAGCCCGGAGGCGAGTTCGGGTGGAAAGAGCATGTGAGACCAGCCTCTGCAGCACGACGCGAAACGCGGTTGACGTTGTTGACGAGGTTGAGGCGGCGTTGCTGGAGACTATGGCGGCCGCCAGGCAGTGGCACAGTGCCTAGGGCTGCTCCTGGGAAGAGCTTGAGTGTCTCTATCGTCCAGTCAGCACAGGCGCGCTCAGACTCGGTTTCTTCTTCGCCATCCCATTGACAAATAAGAGCAAGGGCTGCGAGCTCGATACCCGCTTCGTCGAGGGCTTCTTTGAGTTTAGCTGGGTCTTTGTAGTCACCCATCCAGTAGGTATCATAGGGCTCTAGAACCATTGGCTCGATACCTTTGAATCCAGCTTTGCCTACGGTCTTGATCATGTGACCAAGTTGATTTTTGTTGCCTTCTCCATAGCCGTCCATGAACCAGGTGTAGACTTCGGAACCAAATTTGATGTTGCTCATAATATTGTGTGTTTAAAATAATTAGTTTTCGAGGAGCCAAGCAGTGGTCTTCTCGTTGAAGGATGGGAGATTCTCAAAATGGAACCCGTGGCCAGAATTGTCATAGAAATAGCTTTCGCAGTTAGGGATAGCATTAGCTACTTCGTTACCCATCCAGAGTGGGGTGAAAATATCGTCAATCCCGCCAGTGACGAGGCAGGGAACCTTGATGTTAGGAAGATCAGCTAGCGAGTCATGGCTGGTGCATGCTGCTGATTGAGCCTGCAGCCCATGAAGCGGCTGAGGTGTGGGATCGAGATCTGCACCATCTTGGCCTTCCGCTAAAGATGCATAGCAATCTGAGTTGTCCCAGAATGGCTTCGCAAAAATGAGAGTCTGAATGTAGTGCATGAATTCACCTGGTGTGAAACGAGCCTTGCATGTTTCCATGTGTTGGAAAATGCCCTTCGCGTAGTTGTCACAGCGAGCCCATGTGCACATGAGGATGGCGCTAGATACTTTCTCTGGGTGGCGCAGCATTAGTTGCTGAGCAATGATAGATCCCATTGAACAACCAACGACGCGGGCTTGCTTAATGCCGAGCTCGTCCATCAGAGCAGCGTAGTCATCTGCCATCATAGCGGATGAGTACGGGCCTTCCGGTTTATCAGAAAGTCCGACTCCACGGTTATCAGGCATGATGCAGCGGAAGTGCTCCCCCCATTCTTCGGCGTGTGCTTCCCAAACTCCGCCTGGAGCAGTGATACCCATGATGCAGATGAGTGGCTCGCCTGAGCCTGACTCTTCGTAGTGCATCTGGATGCCGTTGACTGTTACTTTTGGCATGATGATTATTGGTTAGTTTAGCCTACTGCGTTGCGGACCTTGATCGATGCATCGAGGATGGCATCCCAAGTTTTTGGAGTTTCGAGTACTGAATTATCGAACATGCAACCATCCCAACAAATGTGTTTGATCCCGCGTTGGTCGTAGTCCTTGAGCCACATTTCTGAGCAGCGAGTGATATCGAGTAAGCCGTTAGGGTCATCAGCCTGGCAATGGCGACCAGTCTTGTCGTGTGAGCCTGAGCCATGGACTGAGCCATCGTTCTGAGCGACGTGGAAGTCAGTTGTCCAAGGGCGAAGCGCGTCAGTCATCGTCTTGTACGCGGCCCAGAATTCTTCTTGGCTGTAGCCAGGCTTGAGAAGGGCATTCTCCGGTGAGTTGTGACCGAGGAGGTAAAGGTAAGTGTGCGCGAGATCTGCTTGGAAGCCTACAGTGGAAGGCATTCCAGTTTCCTCAAGAGTATTGAGCATGTGCTTCCATGAATGCATACCTCCCCAACAAATTTCACCTTCAGCCGCGAGGCGTTCACCGTGCTCAGCTGCTATAGATCCAGCACGTTGGAAGGTTTCTGCGAGTAGTTTGGTGTTAGCCACCTCATCTTTAGCAAAGTCTTCAGGGCTGCCAGCTGAGTCGATACGGATCACTCCGTAGTCACGGGCGCCGTGCTCTTTCAGGACTTGGGCAATCTTAGCTGAAAGTGCTACTGCGTGTACAAAGTTGTCACGGTCGTCTTGTGAGCCGAATGCGCAACCACCCACTGTTCCTGGCCAAACTGGAGCAACTAAAGATCCGATCTTGAAGCCGGAGTCAGTGATCTTGTCCGCCATGTGACGAATGTCGTCGATAGAGGCTTCTGGATCTGTGTGGGGGTGGAAAATAAAAAGGTCGACGCCGTCAAATTTTTGACCATCGACTTCAGCGTTCTTTGTGAGTTCGAGCATGCGCTCGAGTGAGATGGGTGGATGGTCAGTGCCTTCTTCCTTGCCGACGAGGCCGGGCCACATTGCGTTGTGTATTTTTAGAGCCATAGTGTGTTGAGTTTTAATTTAGACGAAAATTGGCTCGCGCCATTATTCATCCGGGAGTTCATCATAGGCTATTTTCTCAACTTGTATTGTATTGATCTGTGGTATTTTTGTATAAAATCGGCAATGAGGGCTGATTTAAGTCGACGTTTTTGCACGGTGTCTTTTTCTATACTGCAAAGGAGTCTCATTGGTGATGCGTGAGAACTCTCTGCTAAAGTGACTTTGATCGACATATCCGCAGACAGCGGAAATCCCAGCGAGCGCTTCATCGGTGTGGCTCAGTTTATAGCAGGCGTCATTAACTCTGAGGTGGCGAATGTACTGCCTAGGCGTCATGTGGAGCTGCTTCTTGAACTTCCTCTCAAAGGCGCTAACGGAAAGGTTCGCGAGTTTAGCTAACTCAGTGACTCTGATGTTTTCGGCGAAGCGCTCATGCATTGCATTAAGCGGGACTCCCAGCTCAGAGTGAATATCAATAGCAGATGTCCCTGTCGAAAACGGGCGCGTGGTGCCAGCTATAGCAACAACTTTTCCATCGCTATCAGATAGCGGGATTTTTGTAGTCGTGGACCAATCTACAAAGCCTTTTCCGCGTGGGACGAGTTCGACTTTATTATACATTGGCATACCAGTCTCTAGGACGAGTAAGTCATCTTTGGCGTATGCGTTGGCCTGGCCTGGCGGGAAGAAATCGCTGTCTTTCTTTCCCAGTAGGTCTTCAGGATTCGAAACCCCAAGCTTCTTTGCCAGTCGGCGGTTGGCCGATACAAATCTGAGCTCAGTGTCTTTGACAAAGTACAGGAAACCTGGAAGATGATCAAATAGGCCTTCGCCGTGGTCAATGAGTTGGTGCTTTGAAAAAAATGCTAGATTTTTCATCTGTTAGATAATTAATTGATTCGTGTCTCATTGATGTGGAATCGGAGATCAACACAGTGACAGGCTTGCTTCAGCCTTGATGAATTCTAGACGAAGCTGCCATCGCTAAGCAATCACGAAATGCTAAATAGTTGTTAGATCAACGCTTCCTAGGAAGTCGCTTACCGGCAATTCTTGCTTTGATGAGGTTCTGGCAACTCCCCTTAGTACGAAGTACTTCGCAATTTGCCTCGATACGGATTGACTGGCTTCTTGGCCGGAATCCCATGCGACGAGTAAGGCAGTCATTGAGAAGTTCGAGATGAGCGTCTTCAAACTCAAGCACTTTTCCACAATCAATACAGATGAGGTGGTTGTGCGCAGGTTTGTCGTTAAAGTTAGGATCGTAGGTCTTGGTGTCCTCGCCTAGATCGATTTCGTATAGCAAGTTGGCTTCGACCAGCAGGCCAAGTGTCCGGTAAACGGTAGCTCGGGAAGCTTTTGAATTTGTCCTGCGAATCCGTTCCCATAGTTCGTCAGCGGTAAAATGATCATCGGATCCGAAAATAATATCGATGATAGCATTGCGTTGAGGAGTGCTGCGTAGACCTTTATTTACGAGGAAGGTATTGAGTTTTTCGTGGATTTCAGCGAGCATACGGGTAAGGGGTTAATCAATTAATTGCAGATTAAACACCTGTTGGCAACATTCGGAGTTGGATTTTTTATTAGTTAGTCTAGTTAGTGTGGGTATGAGAGCACTGTATTTTCTCGCAATGGTATCCACCCTTCTGAGCGTTTCTTGTACTTCCCATATGAGTGAAGTCGATGTGAGAACCTACCACTTAAAGGATGTTAAACGAATTGATAGTGAGAATAAAGTCGTACGCGCTGAACAGCAAAAACGACTAAGGGGAGCTATATCAAATTCTGAAATGGCGGCCAGACAAGGCCAGTACTATATGATAGACTGGGACGTGCGACCGCATTCCGTGACTGATCCCATACGTGTTATCTTTAGATATCATCAAGCGGCGACAGGGGCTGCGGAGCTTAAAATGACCGAAAACTTTATGGAATCTGAGACGAAAGGGAGCTGCGAGTTCGCTAATGTCGGTGAATTATACCAAAAGAAGGGGCGAGTCTTAGACTGGAGAGTTGAGGTGTATTCTGGAGCTCAATTGTTGGCATCAGAGCAGTCTTATCTTTGGGAATAAGAGGAAGAACGGCCCTTGCTGTTATTGTGACAATAATTTGGTGTTTTTTAACTCGCTATTAGTTGACGAATTCAGTTTAGAAGCTATTGTTACTCCTGTGCTGGCAAGTAGACCAGCAATTCCCAAAGTGAGCAATTCCAACATCATTCTTGCATGTAATGTAAACGGCCTAGGGTGGGCGCGTTGTGAGGGCAAAGGTTCTTTCCTCAATAGTCCTAATCTTAAGGCTTGGGCTGATGAGCAGTTGAAGTCAGGTACCGTTCATGTTGTCATTGACCTAGAGTGCTGTACTGGCATGGACTCCACTTTCATGGGGACAATGGCAGGTCTCGCTATGCGGTTGATTAAAACCTCAAAAGGAATACTCGAAGTAGCGTCAGCTGATGAAAAAAATAGCCAAGCTCTCGATGACCTCGGTTTAAGTTCATTGATGCAGATTAATCCACAATCGCCCTCATGGAGAGGCCAAGAAGGAGCGATGCGTGAATCACTCATTGAATACGGTCACGTGAATTCAACTGATAGAACTAAGCACGTTTTTGATGCGCACAAGACACTATGTGATGCTGATGATAGCAATAATGAGAAGTTCTCTACAGTGCTAGACTGTTTAGAGGCTGAATTACTCTCACGTGATAAATCTTCAGAAAAGTAACTATCTTGTGAAGTTGTGAGAAGAGTGTTAGTTGAAATAGACGGGTTGTTCTCTGACACCGACACGATCGTGATTGTCTGCTTGTTGTTTTCCACGATTTTATTATTTTCACTATTGATCAGTTGGCGCAGGACGCGTCAGCGTTTGCATGTCTCAGAGGAGCAGAAGCATGCAATCGAGGGAGAGGAACATCGGATGTTCGAGTTCCTACACACGCTTGGTATCGCCTTAGAGGAAGATCATAGCGCTGCTAAATTACACCGCGAAATTGTGGATGGTATCAATAAAGTCGTGAGTTCACGCGGCGGCGCTTTATACTTGTTAGGTAAAAGTCGCAAATACCTGGTTCCAAAGGCTATTTCTGAGAAATGCCCACTCTTGATAGGGCTACCAGTAGAGGTTTTAAAAAAGGCGGGTGGAGATATGGCAGCGTTGAAAAGCCATGTCCAGCTGAGCAAAGTGCCTCACGACGAAGGGATGCTAGGGGTAGTGCTGGCTTCGGGAGTTACGCAAATGGTCCCTGATGTAAAGAATCATGAGGCGTTCAAAGATGCTTTTTCTCATTACCGCGATAATGTCTCTGCACTTGTGGCTCCTTTGAAATACGGTGGGCGTGACCTTGGTGTTTTAGCAGTTGCTCGTAAGCATGAAGAGGGAGCCTTTTCAGAAAGTGAATTTGAGCTCTTCCAGTCAGCCAGTGAGCAAGCCGCCTTTGCCCTAGGTAATGCCATGATCCACCAAGAAGCTGGAGAGAAACGTAAGATCGAGAATGAACTACGCACAGCGAGAGAAGTTCAGCAGGTCTTGTTGCCGCGCCGGCGACCGCAGATCGAAGGCTATCGCCTAGAAGGAGTCAATAGACCCGCCCGTTTGATTAGTGGCGATTATTATGACTATATCGCGCTGGGTGAAGGCCGTTGGGCCGTGGTTATTGCAGATGTTTCAGGTAAGGGAGTTGCAGCGGGGCTGCTGATGGCGATGTGCCGGAGTGTGCTCCGCTCTGAGCTCACCCGTGAGTCTGACCCTTTAAAGGTAGTCAGCCAACTCAATCGACAGCTCTTTAATGATATTCGTGAGGACTCATTCATCAGCCTGGCACTCTACGTGATCAATGAGTCTAACGGGAAAGTGCAGCTCGTGCGGGCTGGGCACGATAAAGCCCCACTCTTGAGAAAGTCGACTAAGGAGATCGAGTGGATCAAGCCTCCGGGCCTAGCCATAGGTCTTGATGATGGTGATGTTTTTGACCGAGTGACGAAGCTGTATGAATTTGAGTTAGAGCCTGGCGATGTGCTGTTGCTCTATACCGATGGGGTGACGGAAGCTCGCAACCTTGCTGAGGATGAATTTGGAGCCGAAAGCATGCTGAATGTGATCAAAGAATCGGCAGCACTAGGAGCGGAAAATGTTGTGGCATCGATGCTTAAGTCGCTCGACGCTTTCGTCGATGACGCAGTGCAGTCTGATGACATCACGATGATTGCCCTAGAGAAACGTTAGCTTGTCTTTATTCTCTGTCGCGGGCAGCTCTCACTGTGTTATTGGTAGCGCATGCATATCGAGATTCTCAACACCGGCACCGAGTTATTACTAGGCACAACTCAAAATACGCATGGTGCCTGGATTGGTCAGGAATTGATGAAATTAGGGCTCCGGGTACAGAGACAAATAACAGTGCCCGATGGTGAGCCTGTGCGCGATGCGATTAAGGAATCCATTGAGCGTTCGGATGTATTGATTGTGACTGGTGGCTTAGGGCCGACTAGCGACGATCTCACCCGTGAGGCCACCGCCGAAGCTATGGGGATTGATTTGATAGAGGACGAACACGCGCTGCGCGTGGTCG
>JBLHPP010000081.1:0-9334 GCA_047624385.1 Crocinitomicaceae bacterium | reverse complement strand
CAGAATCCTGACCACTGCCCATAATACGATGCCTGCAATTCATTTCGATAACACCTACTCACAGCTTCCAGATTCCTTTTACACGAAGCTTTCACCAGCCCAAGTTCCGGCGCCAAAACTGGTACGTCTGAACTCTCAGCTCGCCGCAAAGCTCTCGATCGACGCCAGTTGGCTCGAGTCAGCAGAAGGAGTGGCAGTGCTCTCGGGTAACACGATCGCCGACGGCTCAGAGCCGCTTGCTCAAGTCTATGCCGGCCACCAATTTGGCGGGTATAACCCGCAGCTAGGTGATGGCCGCGCGATATTACTAGGTGAAACCATAGGAACGGACGGACATCGCTATGATATACAGCTCAAAGGGTCTGGGCGCACTCCATATTCCCGTGGAGGTGACGGAAAGGCAGCACTCGGACCAGTCCTCCGCGAATACATTTTAAGCGAATCAATGGCCGCACTAGGAGTTCCCACCACTCGTGCCTTAGCTGCAGTCACAACAGGGGAAACTGTCGTGCGCCAAGACGGCCCACTCGCCGGCGCTATATTTACCCGAATTGCGTCAAGCCACATCCGGGTGGGAACCTTCCAGTACATTGCAGCTCAAAAAAATCTTGTCGAACTACGCACTCTCGCCGGCCACACTCTTCAGCGTCATTTCCCAAAGGCACTCGAATCAGAAACTCCTTACATTGCGTTTCTAAATCAAGTCATCATCGCGCAGGCTGATCTTATAGCACACTGGATGTCCCTTGGATTTATCCACGGAGTGATGAATACAGATAACACCGCAATCTCAGGTGAAACAATCGATTACGGCCCCTGCGCATTCATGGATAATTTCCACCCCCAATGCGTCTTCAGCTCTATTGATGCCAAAGCGCGCTACAGCTGGGGAAACCAACCCAGCATAGCACACTGGAACCTGACACGTTTCGCTGAAACATTATTACCGTTACTCGCTGACGATACCGAACAAGCCATCGCCATCGCCCAAACATCACTAGATACTTTTCAGGAGTACTTCAGTAAGCAATACATGGAACGATTTAGAGCTAAATTTGGACTACCTGACACGGCTCCTGACTCCATCATACAAGATGGGCTCTCTCTCATCGCCAACCAACAAGTAGACTTTACCCACTTTTTCCGCAGGCTCACTCAAGCCGCTAATGGTGGTAATAAAGCTGAATTATCTGAACTATTCACCGACTCGGAAAGCTTCGAAAGCTGGTTCTCCGAATGGGTAATTGCGACAACACAAAGTCGCAATTTAGAAGGTATGCAGAATTCTAACCCAATCCGTATTCCACGTAACCATCGCGTCGAACAAGCAATCCAAGCTGCGTACAAGAACGACTTTAACCCATTCCACCGGCTCGTCGACGCCCTCGCTACTCCCTTCACTGAGCAAGAGGAATACGCAGACCTAGAACGTGCACCTCTGGCCGATGAAATCGTTCACGAAACATTCTGCGGCACCTAGCAGTCCCACTACCTTCAAAAAAGAAAAACCCCTCAGATATACTCTGAGAGGCCTCTTAGAAGAATTGAAAACCCTAGTCTAGTCTAGGTCGCACGCGTTGTGGTGTTCTGCATGGTCCTGGACTTTAGGCCAAACATCACAATCACCCTTGCTACAAGAGGTGTTTGAGCTACTCCAGTTACAGCATGAAGTTGTAGATAGAGCGAGCGCCACTGCGCTAGTACCGATAAGTAGTTTAAATATAGCCATAGCCACTTTTCTATCAGAATTTGGTTGAGGGGCAATACATCTCTTTGGCTTTATAAGAATCGGCCATAGATGAGATTGAAATTTAACACCAAAAAAAACCACTCGCTTTTCCAAGATGTCTCAACGAGACTGCGCGGAATCAAATTATGTTTTTTCAAAACCTAGCACGTAAAAATGAGATTGGAGCCAACTGCTACCTCCTAGAAACGACCGATAGCAGAGTCGTTTTAGATTCAGGGATGCACCCGAAAGAGGAAGGCCTCGACGCCCTCCCGGCGCACCATGAACTAGCACCTCACAGCGTGGACGCCATCGTCCTTAGCCACGCGCACTTAGACCACACAGGCACCATCCCTGTGTTGATGCGCGATCAACAAGACGCACCACTCTACCTCACCCAAGCCACCGCTGATCTCGCCAAAGCACTCTTACACAACTCTGTCAATGTGATGCAGAGTAAGCGACTAGAGCTAGGCATCACCGAATACCCACTCTACGGCCACCGTGAGCTCGATCGTCTAGCCACGCGCTGGGAGCCAAAGAAGTACATAAAGCCATGGAAGATCAATCGTGACACAACGCTCACTCTGCATGATGCTGGACACATTTTAGGCTCTGCAGGGGTAATGATCGAGTCTGATAAAAAGCGCATTTTCTACACTGGCGATATTCAGTTTGATGACCAGACCCTCATCACTGGCGCCAAATTCCCTGAAGAAAATATCGACACCTTGATCGTAGAAACCACACGCGGCGCGGCCCCTCGCACCCCCGACTACAATCGCGATAACGAAGAAGACAAATTATGCCAGGCAATTTTGGGGGCGCTCAAACGTGGCGGCTCGGCACTGATTCCAGTTTTCGCCATGGGCAAGACTCAGGAAGTGATGACAATGATTCACAAGTTCAAAAATGATGGAAGAATCCCAGCCAAGACCCCTGTGTACATGGGTGGACTCAGCACCAAGATGACCATGATCTTTGACGAGCTCTCAGACTCCACCAGCCGCAAGGTTCCAGACTTTAAGATTCTTGAAGACATGGACATCCATACAGGCTCTAAAAAACAGAAACGCGCCCCTATCACCTACCGGCCAGGAGCTATTTTCTGTCTCTCCAGTGGAATGATGAGCGAGAAGACTACCTCTAATATCTTCGCCCAAACTTTCATCAGTAATCCCAATAATAGCTTACTCTTTGTTGGCTATTGTGACCCTATGACACCTGGTGGTATCATCCGCCAAACTAATAAAGGCGACACAGTCAAACTCAGTAAGGAACAGCCAGCTGTCGTCCTAAATTGCCCAGTAGAGGTTTTCGACTTCTCTGGTCATTCTACCCGTGATGCCATCCTCGACTACATACTACGAGTCGCACCACAGCAAGTCTTCCTGGTTCACGGTGATATAGCAGCGATCGAATGGTTCCACCAGCAAATCACCCTAAAGCTCCCAGAGACTGATTGCATCATCCCTACTCCAGGAAAGAAGTACTCAATCTAAACCTCTTTTAAACAATCTTATAGCTCCTCAGCGCTCTAGCATAAAGGACACGCTTAACACTCGACAGAGCATTAGATGACCCCTAATTTCCATTTTACTCAATTCAGATTATGAAAAAGCAACTAAGCATCGCCGCACTCGGCCTCGCCTTCACGGCAACATCATTCGCCCAAGAGCCGGCAACTCCTACTTCAGCAGTAACCCCACCTGTAGAAATAAAGGCAGCCAAACTCTCTCCCGAAGAAGTCAAATCACGCACTTCCTACGGAATTGGCTACCAAAGCGCATTCCAACTCGCCAATGCTGGACTAATTGTCTCAGATTTTGACAAGAAAGCATTCTTGAATGGCTTCACCGAAGCTCTCTCAGGAGCAGAGCTCAAGTTCACCCCTGATAAACTCGATATAGCCATGCAGACACTGCAGGCGTCACTGATGGAGCGCGACAAGAAGATCGGCGAAGAGAACCTCAAGATTGGTACTGCCTTCCTCGCTGAAAACGCGAAGAAAGATGGCATCAAAACGACAGAAAGCGGCCTCCAATACCTTATCCTCGAAAAAGGCGGTGACAAAAAATACGAAGCACCAAAGGGCGCGCCAGGCGGTGCAGACATGCAGTCAGAGTTTTTCGTCAATTACCGTGGCACATTGATCGACGGAACAGAGTTCGATAAATCCCCTGAAGACCAGCCAGTCCCATTCACACTACAGGTTGTCCCAGGTTTCTCCGAAGCACTGAAAATCATGCCAATCGGTTCCAAATGGAAGATCTTCATCCCAGCTAAGCTCGGCTATGGCGAGCGTCGCTCAGGAGCAAAGCTTGGACCAAACTCCACGCTCATTTTTGAAGTAGAGCTCACAAAAATCGGCAAACGCCCAGCCCCACAAGGCCAGCAATTCCAGATGCCTCCAGGGATGATACCACAAGGCCAACCTAGGAAGTAATCGAGGTCTATCTCTAAAACTACTTTTAAAGCCGCTGATTAATAGTCAGCGGCTTTTTTTCTTCTAAAATAGCCATTCCCCTTCATATTACTAACATCAAAGCGACCTTTTACCGACACTGATGTTTCTCAGTCAAAGGCAAATAACTTTTCCGCTCCGTCATTGACGAATCGATCACAATCTAACTCATTTTTTATCTTATGAAAATCCGCACAGGCATCGGCTACGATGTCCACCAATTCGCTGAAGGCCGCAAATGTATCCTCGGCGGCGTCGATATCCCGCACTCCATAGGCTTACTTGGTCATTCAGATGCTGATGTGCTCTGTCACGCTATTGCTGACGCCGTCCTGGGTGCCTTAGGTCTGCCAGACATCGGCTTCTACTTCCCACCAGAAGATGCCAGTATCGAAGGCATTTGCTCGCTCGACATCCTCAAGAAATGCCGTGAACTAGCAGACGAAAAAGGTGCCGATCTGCAAAATGTTGACTCAGCCATTGTGGCTGAAGCTCCGAAAGTCATGCCGCACCTCAAAGCAATGAAGAAAAATATCTCTGAAGCTTTAGGAATTGAACCTGAAGACATCGGCATCAAGGCAACCACTAACGAGACAATGGGCTTTGTTGGCAGAAAAGAAGGTATTGCCGCCATGGCAACATGCTGCCTCATCATTCACAATAAATAAACCTATGCCGAGTAGCCGCATCTGCGATCTCCCGGAGGAAGATCGCCCAAGAGAGAAACTCGCCAAATGGGGGCCAGCTGCACTCAGTAATGCCGAGCTGATCGCCATTTTCCTCAGAGTTGGAGTGGCTGGTCAAAGCGCTATAAGCATTGCCCAAGAATTGTTAAACTCGCACGGTAACCTGCGTAGCCTTGGTCGCAGTTCACTCACAGAGATCGCAAAGCAACATGGGATAGGTCCAGCTAAAGCGGCTCAGATAGCAGCGGCCTTTGAACTAGGACTTCGCTCAGCCAAGGAAGAAATCAACAATGCATCAATCGCGACACCTGAGGAGATATACAGCTTGATGCGCCCCATTCTTGACCACCAAAACCACGAGAAACTCTTTGTGCTGTTAGCCGACCCACGCCTGAAACACATGCGCACTATCGAGCTCTCCCACGGCACAATCAATGAGACGCTTTGTCACCCCAGAGATGTCATGCACCACGTAGTCCTCCACCAAGCTTGGGGCTTTATACTTGTGCATAATCACCCTAGTGGTGACCCGAGTCCCAGCAAAGCAGACAAACTAATGACCGAGCAAGTCCGCGCCGCGGCCGAACTCCTACAAGTCCGCTGTATTGACCACCTCATCATTGGCGCCCCATCAGCCCAGCGTAGTGCTTACTTTTCATTCCGTGAACACGGACTAATCAACTAATATTTTCATGATCCATCCTACAGCTATCATTCACCCAGACGCCACAATTGGCTCTAACGTCAGTATTGGCGCGTTCACAATCATTGATGCCGATGTAACACTCGGAGATGACTGCACAATAGATCCCCACGTATGGATCAGCGGCCACACCACCCTCGGTAACAAGAACTTTGTTGGCTTCGGCTCACATATTGGAGGAAACCCGCAAGACACTTCCTTCGACAAATCTATCAACTCAGGCGTCACCATTGGAGAGAGTAACACCATCCGCGAGAACGTTACTATTCACCGAAGCACCAGCGAAGGTAGCTTCACTGCAGTCGGTGATGACAATATGCTTATGATCAACAGCCACCTTGCCCACGACGTCAAAGTTGGTGACAGTAACATCCTCGCCAATAACCTACTCGTTGCTGGTCATGTCCAGATCGGTAGCTTTTGCTTTCTTGGCGGCGGTGCGGGTTTCCACCAATTCCTTAAGATTGGCGATTACTCTTTTTGCCAAGGCAATGCCTCCCTCAGCAAGGACATCCCACCGTACTGCATGGTCCACAGCCAGAATCAACTCGTCGGCCTCAATGTCATCGGCCTACGCCGTGCGGGATTCAATGCTGAGCAACGCAAAGAAATCAAAAGTGCCTACAGCCTCTTGTTCAAAAGCGGTATGAGTATGACTGACGCGCTAGCGGAGGCTGATCAACGCACTTGGGCTGAACACACACTCCTACTCATCAATGCCGCAAAGAGCCCATCGCGCAAAGGCATCATGATGGCCTAATAGCCCTTTGATTGACCTTTCATTATTCAGTGGTGTGGGCTTTTGAATTTCGTAAGCATCTACTCTACTAGCCCATTAGCAAACTTGGCTGCCTGAACTGTATTTTTCATCAGCATGGCGATGGTCATTGGCCCTACTCCGCCGGGTACTGGGGTGATCGCTTTGCACTTAGCTGCCACTTCGTCGTAGGCGACATCGCCAACGAGCTTGTAGCCGCTCTTCTTTGATGCGTCTTTAACTCGATTGATACCCACATCGATGACTGTGGCGCCTTCCTTGACCATGTCGCCAGTGACGAATCCAGGCTTGCCGATGGCGGCGATCACGATATCTGCGCGGCGGCAAACTGCTGCGAGGTCTTTGGTACGTGAGTGAGCGACAGTGACTGTGGCGTTACCGGCTTTGCCCATGAGTAACAGTGCCATTGGCTTGCCAACGATCATTGAGCGGCCTATCACCACTGCTTCTGCACCAGAAGTTTCGATTCCAGCTTCTTTGAGCAAGCGCATGCAACCAGCGGGTGTGCATGGCACATAGCCAGTTGGATCTTCGAGCACGAGCTTTGCTACGTTCTCAGGGTGGAAGCCGTCGACATCTTTAGCCGGATTGATCGCACGGACGATCGCTTCTTCGTCGATATGTGCTGGCGGCGGTGACTGGACTAGAATTCCGTGAATGGCAGGATCATTATTGAGCTCCTCAACCACAGCCATCACCTCTTCTTGACTCGAATGCACGGGCATTTCGATCTTACGGGATAAGATGCCTAGCTCTTCGCACTTACGTGCCTTGGAGCCGACGTATACCTTTGAGGCTGGATCTTCACCAATAAGAACCACAGCAAGTCCGGGTGTGATCCCTTTTCCTTTCAGCTCTGCGATTTGCTCTTTGCATTCGGAGAGTACTTTTTCAGCTACCAGTTTACCATCGATTTTCTGCATGCACATTTCTTAAAGAGCCCATGCTTTATAGACAATAGCTAAATGTCATCAAGACCCACTTGCATGACTGCCTCTAGGTCCACGCGAGCCTCTTCAAACTGCTCGGCACTGATACCAGCTTCGATCTTTATCGGTTCCCCTAGGGTCACCGAGACCCTGGAGAATGGTACAGGAACACGAAAAGCATCCCAGGTATCGAGCTTCCAGCATCTGTCAAATTCCACATGAATCGGAATAATTGGTGCGCCCGTAGATTCTGCCATTTTTATAATTCCCGGTTGCACAATATAGCGTGGCCCACGTGGTCCATCAGGCGTGATACAGACATCAGCGCCTGATTTTATAGCTTTCCTTAGTGCTATAAGAGCTGCCACGGCACGGCGTGAGCTAGATCCACGGACCGCCTCAATACCAAAGACAGCCACCGCACTTTCTAAAATTGCTCCATCCTTACTCGCACTTGTCAGCACAACTACCCTGCGATGCGAGAAACACGTAAGGCTCAAGTAAGGTAGTACGAATACGGTATTATGCCAGAATGCCCAAAGTATCGGATTATCACTACCCTTAAGAAGTCCCGATTTATCTTCGACCTCAATGCGAAGGGTGGCTCCGACAAGACGCAATACCCAACCAGCAAAGCTGCCAATCTTGCGTTGCTTCTTGTCGCCTCTAATTTTTTGATCTCTCGCCATTTGTTGCCGTCACCATCCACCACATCCCAATAATTGACAAGTCCCTGCGAGGAAAAAGAAATATTACCAGTAAGCTATGTTATTCTTGCAAGCCGAGCCTTCCCGCACAATATTTGTACCATGAGTAACTTTGAGGAAAAAGTGCGAGAAACTCTCGCGAATCCACAGAACCAAGGAGAAATGCAAGATGCCGATTCAGTCGGCACCGTAGGCTCCCCCGACTGTGGTGACATGCTACGCATGTGGCTCAAGTTCACTGAGAAGGATGGCAAGAAAGTCATCGACCGAGCTTCCTTCCAGTCGTTTGGTTGCCAGACTGCCATCGCAGTTGCCTCCATGGCGACCGAGATGCTTGTGGGTAAAACGGCAGAAGAGGCTGCCGAACTGAATGCTCAAGAGCTAAGTGGTGACCTAGGAGCACTTCCTCCGATGAAAATCCACTGTGGTCAACTCGTCGAAGGCGCACTAAAAAACGCCCTCGACCAAAATGCTGAAAGCAGCGAGCCTGCGAACAATCCAGGCACTAGCCAAACGCTTGCCAGTAGCATGCATGAGAAACCTAAGGGGACTCTCCGAATTATTCCTCTAGAGGACTAAAAATTCACACTTTCTCTAGCCAACCTGGTACCAATGAAGCGCAAGTATCTCAGAATAGTTCGACGAGCCTATCGCTACTTACGCCACCCTCGGATCCGTAAAATCAAATGGTTGGCACCGTTCTCAAAGGCCATTTTCAATAAACGCTACTGGAAGCCCTGCAGGGCAACAGTAGCCAACGGGCTCTCGATTGGCCTATTCTGTGCGATGCTGCCGATCCCTCTGCAGATGTTACTTGCGGCATTAGGTTGTCTACGCGCCAGGGGAAATGTGCCAATAGCTCTTGCCGCTTGCTGGATTTCAAATCCAATAACCCAAATCCCCATTATAAAACTTCAAGAAAAATATGGCGCTTGGCTACATGAATCTGTGGGTATTCCAAATATACATTTCTTATCTAAGCCCGTAAGTAAGGATTTCCCTGCGTTTGAAGCCTTTGGAAAGAATCTTATTGAAGCTTCCAAAATCTCTTTAAATATAGGTGACTTTATTCTCGGCTTTCTTGCCGCAGGCATCACGCTTAGCATACTTGCTTACCCACTCGTTTGGGGGATTAGCATGTTCTTGCCTAACCGTGGCAAAGCACCTGAGGACTGGGACCCCTCAGTTTAAGGATCCCTCAGGGCTCTGTAAGAACTCTGAAATAAAATGCTTTTTCTTTGCAACTATTGTAACGTCGTAAAGTTTTATCCTTATAATACTTATGGGCACCTCCGGCAACTAGCGTTGGTGGTGCTGGAAAGAATTTCAAGCGAGGCT
>JBLHPP010000080.1:0-9367 GCA_047624385.1 Crocinitomicaceae bacterium | reverse complement strand
ATTTGAGCCAAAGTGCTTCGACCTTATTGACGCGCTCGCCGTTGAGTTCGATCGGGAATGTGACGAAATTTGAGTATTTCTCTAGAATCTCCTTCACCCGATCCGCCTTAGAGAATTCTGCTTTATCATCCTTAAGCTTCATCACGATCTTACAACCGCGAGCTTGCTCGTCGACTACCTCGATGCTGTAGCCAGTGGAACCATCAGATGTCCACTTGAGGTTTTCATCTTCATTGTCCCATGAGTGAGTGTGAACTTCTACCTCATCAGCCGCCATGAATGCGGAGTAGAAACCGACACCAAACTGGCCAATTACGTCAGCATTGCCGTCACCATTTTTTTCCTTAAGTTGCTCGAGGAATGCTTTGGTACCTGAGTGTGCGATTGTTCCTAGGTTTTCCGTGAGCTCTTCACGGTTCATACCGATACCGTAGTCCTGAATGGTGAGAGTGTTATTCTCTTCATCAGTAGTGATAGAGATCTTGAGCTCTGCATCACCTTGGTAAATACCATTCTCAGTGAGTTGCTTGAGACGCGCCTTTTCAAGCGCGTCAGATGCGTTGGAAACCAACTCGCGAACAAAGATTTCGCTGTCGGTGTAGAGTGAGTGAATGACGATATCCAAAAGCTGTTTTACTTCAGCCTGGAATCCGTGTTGTTGAACTTCTGTTGTTGCCATAATTTGTTGGCGCAATTTAGTCAGAAAAACCTCATATGCAAGCCTGATTCTCACCTCAAACCACGCTCTATGACTGGCGCTAATGGTGTCGATTTTAATGAACAGTAAAACACAGCATGCCAAAGTCTGGATATTTACGACTCACGACAGCATTGAGACTTACTTCAGGGTCTTGGTCGTAATCGACACGCTTGAAGATTTAGACCTCTTTAGCTGTAATCTGACGAGTAGCTAGTAGCTTAATAGATGGATCGAATAGCTGGTGCGATGAAGTAAATAATGCGTCTCAAAGCATACCAAAATAGACTTAACTGAGTGCCGCTGGGCTCATGAAAACTAACATGAAATACTGAATGCAAGCTTTACTCCCTGACCCTGAATCGCTAATAAAGACCTCAACATAACAAACGTTCATTCATCTATAGTTATAAAAAACCATGACCAAATTTAAATTTAAGTACATTGATGAAGATGGAGACCCGCAAGGTTTCTTTTACAAAAAAGGCCATTTCGATAAGGCAGTACTTGTACTCAAGGACGACACTCTTCCAGTTACAGCTATTGGCAATTTGGAAGTAAGGAAAAATGTGATGGTCATCTCGGTGCTTAACCAACACGACCAAGTAGATCACATCACCCTACAGGTGAGTGGCATCTCAGCCGAAAAACTCAAGTGTGTGATCGATCTAGCACGCTCTGGAGCTTGGGCGGCAGAAGAGAAGGTTGAGTTAGAGTCAAAAGGTCTCGGGCATCTTTACCGTGATACTGAGTGCAGGCATTGTTCCGCGACCATTTCTCTGAGTAGGCTCCCTGTGACACCTCAACTGTATTGTAACTTTTGCGACACACTGACCACGATTGATAACAGAGTTAACACTCCTAAAGACGAAAAGGACTGCAAGCTATGTGACGATTGCGGAATGTTCAGTAAGACGCGTAAATTCACCATCTTCTATTTCTACTTTTTAATATTCTTTTACGGTTTCACCTCCCGCCCTACTTGGCGTTGCGCTGGCTGTATGCGTGGTGATGCTTGGAAAATGTTTTTTGGCAACCTCATATTCATTCTTGGTGTCCCCACCGCCATTATACAACTGGTTCGCTCCTACACAGGCTCAGTCACTGGAGCATTCGCGGGGCTTGATAAAGCCAACTTGATGAACAGGAAGGGCAAGACTAAAGACGCATTCAAAATCTACCAAAATATTTCTAAAAATGTTCCCGTCTCAGCTGGCATCAAATACAACATAGCTTTGAATTTAATAGATACCGCACCAGACCTAGCTCTCGATTCCTTAGAATTAGCCTATGCTGATTGTTCAAACTACCCGCCAGTTTTCAACGCCTTGTGCCATTGCTACACAGAACAGCAGCACTCGGATAAGCTAAATGAGATAAAAGAACAATGGGGAGTGAGCGATGGACCGCCTTCCTTAGCTCAGGAGCTTTAGATGAGACGCTTCAGCACCTAGAACTCGACGCTATCCCCTAGAACTCCAAGGCTCACTTCTCCATCATGGATAGAAGCTAGAGCGTCTTTTAGGGCTTGCGAACGCTCAGATTCGCCGTGGACCAACCAAGTCTTTGATTTTGGCCCAGTCATAGCCTTGAAATAGTCAACTAACTCAGAGTGGTCTGCATGACCGGAAAAGGAATCCATGATTTCAACTTTAGCTTTGACTTGGTACTCGCCACCTAGAATACGCACCTTCGAGTGTCCTTCACGGATTTTCCAGCCCAAGGTTTGTTGCGCACAATAACCAACAAACAAGATAGTGTTCTTTGGGTTATCAATTTCATTTTTTAAGTGGTGCAGGATGCGACCAGCCTCACACATTCCAGATGCTGAAATGATGATCGCTTGTTCATTACTCAGGTTGAGTGCTTTTGAGTTAGCAACGGAACGCACCAAGGTCAGCCCCTCGAAACCAAAGGGATCGCGGTTTTCAAAGAGAAAATTGTAGATCTCGTGGTTGAAACATTCTGGGTGTAACCTAAAGACCTCAGTGGCATTCACGGCCAATGGACTATCCACAAACACTGGTACCTTTGGAATACGACCATCTTCAAATAACTGATGTAGTACATACAAAACCTGCTGGGTGCGCTCGACAGCGAAGGACGGAATAATCACCTTCCCCCCCTTCTCTAACGCCCGGCGTAGAACCTCTGCAATCTGATCATCAGCCTGAGTCCCGAGTTCGTGCTCGCGACCGCCGTAGGTGCTTTCCATCAAGACAAAGTCAATATCTTTAGCCGCCACTGGGTCACGTAAAATATCGTTATTTCCACGGCCCACATCGCCAGAGAATAAGAACCGCTTCTTCTTTCCATCATCCTGGTCATCCACTTCTAGTAGCACTTGAGCACTGCCTAGAATGTGACCGGCATCGAAGAATCTCAAGGTCACTCCTGGTGCTATGAGTAGAGGGCGATCGTAGCCGACATTGATGAACTGGCGCAGGCAGCGTTCGGCCTCTTGTTCATTATACAGTGGTTCTAAAGGGACTTCTCCATTCTTTTTACGCTTTTTATTTAACCAACTGACATCATACATCTGGATCCGCGCACTGTCCGCTAGCATTATCTGACAAAGGTCGCGCGTGGCAAAAGTAGCGTAAATATTTCCATCAAATCCATTACTTGTAAGATTGGGGAGGTTACCACTGTGATCAATATGAGCGTGTGACAAAACCACGGCGTCGATACTAGCTGGATCAAAGTGGGGGAAATTCTTGTTAATCTCAAAGGCATCATTACGCCGCCCTTGATAGAGACCACAGTCTAGTAGGATCTTCTTGCCATTAACCTCGAGTAAGTGTTGAGATCCTGTTGTTGTTCCCGCGGCTCCGCAAAATGTAAGTTTCATAAATATCTAACGGCCATCTTACTCTCAGTCATATCTACATGGCCAGAAAGAAAGAAAACCAGTCCTTATAGCACATTTTTTAAAAATTCAACATCCTGCGATTCACATCGATAGATCAGTCTATTTGACATCACACTACACTACAATTTTTAAGCTGTGCTGCCGCCCGGCGTACAAGAGAACTTTTGGCACCTCTATGTAATAGCTAGCATGGAAAATATGGCGTGGGCCAGGTTGCACGGTGCTGATTAGCTATCCAATAATAGCCACCTTGAATGCTGATTCACAAATGCGTGCCATTATTCAAATACTAGCTACTTGCTACTGCCTACTCGCTACTCAACAAGTACCGTAACCACGCCCTCAATGCAGGGCAGGTTCTTGATCTAAAAATTGTCGTGTAGCGTGAGGTTTGGCATACAAAAGGTTCGCACTTGGCACACATCTTGTTAGTTTCTTAACCGTGAGTAACTCAGAAGTCCCCACTCTCGTCCAGAACGACCCATGGCTACAGGAACAGTCTGGAGCAATCCAGCATCGCATTGACAGGTTTCAGCAGAAATTCGCAGAAATCGAAACTTATCATGGTTCTCTCTACAACTATGCCAACAGCCATCTCGAACTCGGTGTCATCTACGACTCTACTAGCAATCAATGGTTGGTGCGTGAATGGGCACCAAATGCAAAATCTCTTTCTTTAGTCGGTGATTTCAATGACTGGGATGGCGAGAGCTACCCACTCAACCAATCTGACAATGGCATCTGGTCATGCTCCGTTGCTGAATCAGCACTAAAGCACGGGGATAAAATAAAGCTGCGCATCGTCGGTGCTGACAACTCGGTGCGCGATCGCATCCCCGCCACTATCACCCGCGCCATCCAAGACCCAGACACTCACGATTATTCAGGACAGATTTGGAAGCCTGAGAACGACTATACTTGGCATCACACATTCGATCCGAGTTCCATTACAGCCCCCCTCATTTACGAAGCCCACACAGGTATGGCTGGCGAAGAACCACGGCTACACACCTATCGGGAATTTGCTGACTCGGTCATCCCCCGCATCGTCGATCTCGGCTATAACACCATTCAACTGATGGCTGTGCAGGAACATCCCTACTACGGATCGTTCGGCTATCACGTCTCTAACTTTTTTGCAGCCTGTTCACGTTTTGGAACTCCTGAGGATCTCAAATACCTCGTCGACACTGCTCACAGCCACGGCGTCGCCGTCATCATGGACATTGTCCATTCCCACGCGGTGAAAAACTTCGGCGAAGGGCTCAACGAATTTGACGGAACCGACCACCAGTACTTCCACGCAGGTGAAAAAGGAAATCAACCCCAGTGGGATTCGAAATGCTTTGACTACAGTAAAGAAGAAGTCGTGCGATTTCTCCTCTCTAACGTCCGGTATTGGTTAGAAGAATTCCGCTTCGACGGCTTCCGCTTCGATGGAGTAACCTCGATGCTCTATGACCACCATGGCAGCACGACATTTGATCACTACGAGAAATATTTCTCCAATGGAGTCGACCACGACTCCGTGCTCTACCTCCAGCTTGCCACCACACTAGCAGAATCTATTAGGCCCGGAGTTCTCAATGTCGCCGAAGATATGTCAGGTATGCCAGGCCTCTGCCGCCCAACCCACGAAGGTGGTGTTGGCTTCAGCCATCGTCTAGCCATGGGGCTCCCCGATTACTGGATCAAGCTGCTCAAGCACAAGAGCGACGAGGACTGGGATATGAATGAACTATGGGAAACACTCACCAACCGTCGCCACGGCGAAGCTAATATAGCTTATGCTGAATCTCACGACCAAGCACTGGTCGGCGACAAAACGCTCGCATTCAGATTGATGGACCAGGATATGTATTGGCACATGAAAGCTGATGACCACCACCCCGTCATAGAGCGAGGCATCGCCCTACATAAACTCATCCGCTTTATAACATCGTGTATTGGTGGTGAAGGTTACCTCACATTTATGGGCAATGAATTCGGCCACCCCGAGTGGTTAGACTTTCCGCGTGAAGGCAACGATTGGTCCTACCATTACTGCCGTCGTCAATGGTCACTCGTCGACAACGTCGAGCTCAAATACCAATTTCTCAACAACTTCGATAAAGCTCTGACTCAAGCCCTCAGTGACAGCAAAATGCTGGCGGCCCCACAGGCTCAACAACTCTGTTGTCATGGTGGCGACCACCTGATTGCATTCGAGCGCGCAAACCACATCGGCGTGATCAACCTCCACCCGGCCCAGTCATACACCGACTACCACATTGCCGTGCCATCTTCTGGTGAATATGCGATCACGCTCAACTCTGACGACTCAGAGTTTGGCGGCCACCAGCGTGTTGACAGCACTATCAATATTCACAGCATCGCAGGCGAACACGGCCCAGTCCTCTCGCTCTACCTACCGTGTCGAACTGCGCTAATTCTTAAGAAAATCGAATAAGTTAAAGAGTTTGCCGACGATAGTGTTCAGTTTTCAGAACCAGTACGCTGAAGCTAACACGAACTACTAAAAACTACGACTTAATGAAGCGCAGCGTGTCTCAATACGGGACTTATCAACCAAGTCTGAACACTGCCCACTTCTTCAAAGTGAACTCGCGTTTTGTTGGCGGGCGATGTCGTTAAGCGTGATCAACCCTAGAAGCTTCTGGGAATTTGTCGCTGATACCACGGGGACTTGCTGGTAGTTGTTCGCTATCATCTTATTCGCAGCATCTCGGATTGAGGTATCTGGCTGCACCCTGAGCAAAATTTGATCTAAAATGAGATTATCCAGCAATGCTTCTCCTGGTGACTCTTCTAGCTCGTGGCGAGTCACAACTCCTAACAAATCATTTTGTGCATCCATGATCGGGTAGGCATGATAAACCATTCCGCGGGCACCTAGTGACTTAATATTGTCTTCCACACTCATGCCTGAATGCATCGAGAGCACCTCATGGGTCATTATCGCAGCGACCGGA
Organism: Crocinitomicaceae bacterium; assembly: GCA_047624385.1. Lineage (GTDB taxonomy): Bacteria > Verrucomicrobiota > Verrucomicrobiia > Verrucomicrobiales > Akkermansiaceae > Rubritalea. The sequence continues at coordinate 2,826 of JBLHPP010000080.1, read as the reverse complement.
AGATTGCGGTAATCTTGGCTGCCGCGGAAAGCTGAGAACTTCTTCAAATTGACACCATCCTGCAGCAATAGAGCATCGTAAAGTGCGATTGGTCGGAACTTCTTAGCAATTGACCACGCCAGCATATTTCCAGCCATCAGCGGCAGGATTAGCGAATAGTTTCCAGTCATTTCAAAAATGATAATCAACGAAGTAAACGGGCAACGAACTACTGCTGAGAACATCGCTCCCATACCCAGCAAAACACATCCACCAACAACCTGATGGGTTCCTGGCCAGTTCGGAAAATGCATCCATCCCTCTAACCCAACTAACATCATACCAATCAAACCACCGAGCATTCCACCTAAGAAAAGTGTCGGAGAAAATAGGCCACCCGAACCTCCAGTCGCGTAGTTGACCACTACTGCTATGAACTTACAGATAAGCAGGATGGCAAGCACCTGCCAGACAAGACTGTCTTCGAAAGCAAGCTCGAGACTCTCGTAACCAATACTGAAAACTGAATTTTGCGAATCACCATAATTACCAGTAATTTGGTAGGCGAGCACTCCTAGGAGTCCACAGCTCAGTCCGCCAATCGCTGGAGTGAGCCACGACATCTTTGCCATTTTGGCTTTGAATCTTAACCGCAGCGTGAGCACCGAGCTCACAAAAAAGTGACCCAGCAACCCAGCCATTAGGCCCATCGGAATCCCAACAAACATCCAAAGCGAGGTGATGAATTCTTTATTCAAATGGCTCGCCAAAATAGGATCCTCGCCTAACAAGCTCCGTGAAACCGCCGCAGCGATAACCACTGCTATAACGATACCTCCGAGTGCCTTCATTGAAAAGTTATCGAGCAATTCCTCGAACACGAAAGTGATCGCAGAGAGCGGAGCATTGAATGCAGCCGCGATACCTGCCGCCATTCCTACTGGTAAGGCTGACTGCACTCGAATTGGGTCTTTAAAAATCCAGCGCCCGAGTCTCGAAGAAATTGCCGAAGAAAGGTGCACGGTAGGGCCTTCACGTCCGAGACTATTCCCCAGACCACAATAAAGAGATCCTAGGACAAAACGCCAAAATCCAGCAGCGCTAGAGATATAGCCAGCGTGATTATAATAGGCGGATTTGGTCTGCGGAATTCCTGAGCCCGCTGCATCAGGGGCGAAAAATTTCACCGATACACCAACTAATAAACCACCAAGAGTAGGTGCTCCAAGCATGATACCGTAGAATTTCCAACCACCTAAAGCTGTGGCTAGATCCCACACACTATGGAATAGAAAATGGATCGACCAATGGAAAAGTACTGCCGCAATACCGCAGCTCAAGCCAATCAAGATACAGAGTAATAGAAAGCGCTGGCTGTCATCCAAGCGACTTTTTATCCATTCTGCTATGATTCCCCTACTTGGCATTCCTGCCCTGCGAGATAGCACAGTTTCTACAATAACCAAGCCCCATCACTTTTCCGTTGAACTATTGATACTTAGCCACCAGAAACATCCAGCACCATGGCTGACCAACCTGATATCACCTCACGCTCATTCTTCGAGCGAGTCTTCGGACTCTCGCCTAAGTCTGTGGCTGAAGCCCACAAAGAACTGCGCTTCACTCGTTCCCGCCAGGCTTCCCAGTTTTTCATCCTCACTGCATTTCTTTTGATGCTCGGAATTGGTAGCTTTGTGGCTCTGTTCGCGAGTTGGGGTCCCGACGATGTCGACTTCCAGTTCTACGCTTGGTTCTGTCTACTCCCGCTGATCCCGTCTTACTTCTCCCTCCGTATGGCGATCCGCTGTGTGCGGCATGCTTATATTTTACTCACGCCAATGGGTGTGGAGGTCTTCCCCTTCTTCAAACCCGAGACCAACCTACAGATCATTTTCTGGCAAGAAATCGACAACTTTGACATCACGCCCTCCCTGCTTACTCTCCATTCCAGTCCAGAAAAAACCAGCGGCACAGTACTCACACTAAAACCTCTCGCCGCTGCACAAATCTCCTTGCTTACGAAAGCAATCGAAGCCAGAACCGCCACCAACTAAGTAACCTTTTTGAAACCATGCGACCACCATCCATCCAGCTCAACTCAGTAGCAGACGCCTTCAACGAACACGGTTGGCAACACGAAATCATCGAAGGCCAAGAGGTCATCACCACAGCCTTTGAAGCGCACCACACTCGTGTGCAGCTCTTTGCTCAGGTCTTCACCCAGCTCAACTCCCTCACCATCGTCGGCGAGACATCCTTTGAGATCGATGAGGTCCGTCAGCCACTCCTGCTAGAACTCCTCCACCGTGCCAACAAGCAGATGAACCTCGGTGGGCTCGAATACGATCTCGACCGTCAGCGTGTCGTCTTCCGTATCACTAACATCTTCGAACGTGAGAAGTTCGATAAAGACATCGTCTCCACTATGGTCCATTGCTCGATCGCCGAAGTCGACCGCATCGTCCCCTTCTGCTCAATCGTTCAGCAAACTTCTGAAGACCTCCTAGACGATCTTAGCCTCGAACGCCTCCTCCTCCGCCAAGACCTGCTCCCACCAGTACCTGGTGACGACGAATTGGATATCTAAAAGACAACTCATACCCCAATAGCACTTGGTATGGTATTGGTCGTCAATCGACGTACTGTAAGACTTGGACTTCTTGGGTGTGGTTTGTCGAGTAGCTAGAGCTTGTCCCAAACACGGCCAGCCGTGTCGTAGTAATCTTCAATCTATGTTAGAATAGAGGCATGAGAGGTGTTTTTACCTCCCATGCCCCAAATTGCGGGTCTATAATTTGTTTACTACAGCGAATCATACACCGAACAATGCAAAGTATTACCTACCAA
>JBLHPP010000079.1:0-9498 GCA_047624385.1 Crocinitomicaceae bacterium | reverse complement strand
ACGTTGATCCGTAATTTGTGGTCGATCCAGATACGATACCGCACTCTTCAGACAAAATATTCAGCCCAGTTCTCTTCAAACTTTTTAGAATCAAATCTTCTGACGCGCAGTCCGCCTCAGTTTTAATCTCTCTTCCCGCTAAGGATTGAATGCCTAGGTCATCCTTATAAGCATCCAATAATAGCATTCCCGCACAACGCGCAGACTCTTCTGCCAGCTCGAGATAATGATCTATGTCCATATCGACTGATGCCATCCCAAACTCTACTCAGCGCCCGATTGGCGCACTGAGAGTTCACGAACGGAATCCAAGCAACGCATATCTTGGTAACCCTCGCTATTCCACTCGGATACATCGGTGAATTTGTCCAACCACAAATGAAGCAGCAATTGATGCGCACACTCAACGACTCCATAAGTCTTGGCAGGAACGTAAAAATTCAGGTCTCCGAGCTGACGGCTGCGATTGTCAGGCTTCAACCCCGAAAGTGTCACGACGCTCATCCCGAGAGTTCGAGCTGCATCAATCGCACGAAGAATATTTTCTGAATTCCCAGAGCTGCTAATCGTAACAAGCAGGTCTCCTCTTTTCGCATACCAACTAAGCGGAGCCGAAAAGACCTCCTCGAACCCAAGATCGTTGCCCATTGCAGTCAGTAAAGCCGCGCTCGCAAACGACATAGTAGGCACACCACCATTCTTAGTCCAATCCAATGCCATATGATCAGCAAAAGCTGCGCTGGCTCCATTGCCGATCAAATACTGTTTACCCCCTGACTCCTGAACCCCCTTCGACATTGCGCAAAAGCACTCAAAACCCTCCTCAGGGTTAAGCTGCACTCCTACTGCCTGGGTCACCTTGATGCTTTCAAGTGCTAGCCTTTGCGCTTCTAAGTATCTTCGATAAAATGACATATACACGTTATAGAGATAGGTCAATCAACTTCAAGCTAGAAAAGTCTGCGCAACAGAACATTTAGCAACCGACCGCAAGCGGCAACAGAGCCTCAGCATAATGTAAATCCTCTTCGCTTTTAATTACATGAGCTGCCAATCGACTAAGAGGAAAAAATCCAGCATGTCCCGCATAAGTTGCACATCGACCAGAAGCCAAAGCTGATAGGTAGACCTCTCTACGCCAAGCCGACAAGCTCCAACTCACACGCTGTATAGGCTCTAAATCCTGAGAATTTGTCTTCGTATCAAAAGAAAAATTAATCGGTTTTCCTCGGAACGCGCATTCTATCTGAACATTTTCAGTGCTAAGTAAACAGTCGAAAGAGCTGCGCATCATCTCTTGTTCGAATTGGATGATATCGTCGACTGTCAGCAAGGGCGCTATACTATGAACCTGAAAAAGAACATCACAATGGTGAGTCTGTAGGAATTCTGCGACATATTGCTCACTTGTCGCGTTGTTTCCCCCAAGGCTTTCTGGCCTTGGGTGAAAATTGACCCCCTCCGCCTCAGCGATTTCACTAAAATCTGAATGTTCTGAGTTCACCCAAATCTCATCAAAACAGCCCGCCCGTAGACATTTGCGAATCGCACGGGTGATTAATGGAATACCTCCCAGCTCGCGCAAGTTTTTTTTCGCTAATCGTTGACTACCCATTCGAGCCGGAATCATTGCAATATTCATCTAAGCTAATCTTCGACGATTCAGCCTATTGAGTCGACTCTATACAAAATAAACGCAAAAAAAATCAGCTTCTGACTAACTGCGAAAAATCTACGTCATACCTTCCTAGAAAGGGAAAAGCCTTAAGAGCATTAAAGCTACCCTCGTAAGTGCCCAGAACTCGAAAACGAGACACTTGACCACCCCCATCCAAAATAGTCTCAGCATAGGAAAAAACAGCATCAGCTGTGATAGCTGTTAAGCACAATCGCTCAGAATATTCACATCTCCAGTCGCAACCATAACAAGACATAGGCTTTAAGATAAGATATTGATTCGCGTTTTGAGGCCATGGAAAAAAGCGCGGAAAAGTCCCCCCACCCATAATGATAAGAACTTTTTTTGAACGCAATGAGGCAAGATGCCCTAATCCTGTATCGTTTGAAATAACTAGTTCGGCACAGCTCAATAGAGCCTCGGACTCTATTAAACTCTGAGTTCCGACATTATTTTTACACCCAGGAATCCCCCGCGCGATAGCTTCAGCCTGTGAAAAGACATCTTTTCCACCAAACAAACTAACCCTGTAGCCACTCTGCGCACATTTTTCAGCTAATTGCTTCCAAGACTCAATCGACCACGCGGCCGATGCTCCACCCATTATTAAAGCGATGACCGGCTTGCTATTGACTCGCCCCACTGGCAGCGGGTTCAAACTTAAACGAGGCGAAGTATTTCCAGTAAGATCTAAAGTTGCTCGTAAAAATTCTTCAAAATAGAGCAGCTCAGAAAAAGGCTCGTGCTTTGGGTTATAATGGCTCCAACCCATCGACTGTTTTAGCGCAAACTCATTATTACAATCGGTGGGGAATTGCCAACAGCAATACTTACGAGCCGCTCGCACTTGTGGCATCAGCATCAACGAGTTATAGCGAATGTAACGCCGCAAACAAACAGCAACATCGTAATCATGTCGCTTCAACCAGTCGACAACCCGCAAATCAGGCGCCGGACGCCTGAGTATGGTAAGGCCCACTCGATTAAAGATACGATACGGACGTATCCCTGAGCGTGAGACACTCAAGACTCGCCTCACTCCCGGAATTCGCTCAGCTACAAATCGACTCGGCTCTGGCACAATTAGATCAACACCATCGAACTGATCCGCGATAAGCGCAATCAACCCCGAGGATACCACGAGATCTCCAATTCCATCGTTCTTAATGACTAAACACGCACACATTCAGACCTCTCTATTTTTTTCAATCACCATCTCGAAACTATAGATCCCAACAGGAAAGTCTTCGTGAACAACCTGCACCCCACCAATCCGCTGAAACACTTGTTTTAAATATTGCGCCCCAAAATCATCGTGCACGTGGTGAGCATTAGGTGGTTTGCCCTGAGACTGGCAATACGCCCGATAGGCGGACTCATCTGGTAAAAAAAGAACGACGCGTCCTCCCACACGTAAAACCCGTATCCATTCGCGCAAAACAGCCTCCGTATCTTCGAAATCCTCTAAGACATGAGAGGAATAAACATAATCTAAAACACCTTCTCGAAACCAAAGTAAGTTAGCAGCGTCGCCATGCAAGTGCTGCGGCTTTGAGGCATAAGCTGCGTATTTAAGAGGCAAATCCATCGCGATCGCCGTCTCAAGAACAGGATCCCCACCATATCCCACGTCAATACCATCTCCTACACAATACTGGGCGAGCCGATGACGAACTTTACTCGTCTCAGACACCCCTGCTCGAGTGCCAAAGCCAAATAAGCTCTTAATCCGTCTCAAAAAACTCTTAAAAAACTCTAACATTCTAATCCCCTCAATTACTTGTATAGCTCGATCATCAAAACTGCTGGTGCGCCAGGAAAGCCGTGCCCATATGGTTCGTGAAAAGCCTCAGGATTCTCCAAACGCCCCCATCCGTTTCTATTTCCTGCATAGACTCCAAACTGACAATGCCCACCTAGGTCGACCACACATTTCTGGACTGCTTCAGCGGAATTCCAGTCAAAAGACTGAAACGCTTTCTTTTTCGTGACACGATGTACGTTCACCGCTCTTAAACCGAACGGTACACTCAACAAAGCAGCCCCACCTTTAACAAGCAGGCTAAATATTTTTTCAACTGACTCAATGAGAGGTTGATTTGTTGCTGACTGATAAATAGCGCACTCAACTGCGCCATACTGAGAGTTATCATAGCCAATGTGCTCAATCGTAGACAAACAAGTAATACGCTCAAACTGCTCTCCTCCAGGAAAGGCAGAGTCAAGCTTACTCACATGGTAGTAAGTCGGTATCTCCGCGACCAGCGCTTCGACTGCGGGATTACAGAACCACAAAATCTCTATATGATCCTTGATGAAAGGCGCAACGGCTTGATTATTTAACACACAACCGATGTCTAGCAGGCGAGGCCCACAACCATTGCGCATGTACCAATCAACAAAATAGGGATATTCTAAGATGCGCTCGCCACAAATTCTTCCGTCAAAACCAACTGTCACTTCCTCAAAAGGTGCGCCGTCTACCAGTAACTCTACGGCTTGCTGCACTTGCAAGGTCTGCGCACGAAGCAACTCTGGCGTCATGATCCAACCATATTGATCATCTGGATGCTTCCCTGGCCTATAAAGCTTTTGCCGCAACCCGATGTAGTAGGGTGAGAATTTTTCCAAAACATTCATTTCTACCAAGTAATCTCGAGATCTACCGCTAAATCGACAGAACTGGCGCAGACAGTACCAGGTCAAAATATCCTTGATACATATCACAATTCTTACCGTAGAATTCGACTAAATCCGGCAGCGAACAATCCCTCAAACAATAACCACTCGTCCGATCTGGCTCAATTATTTGTATCTGCTGAAAACGGCTCAAAACCTCTTCAACGTCATCCGGTGTCGTTCCATTCGCATTGAGGTGATATGGAGAAAACTCCAAACCAACTTTAGCCTTCGAGTCGAGGCAATCAATCAAGCTTCTAAGTATCTCCACATCCGCACCTTGGGTATCAATTTTAACCAGATTCAAAGCCTGAGAGAGTCCAAGCTCGTGTAAAAAATCACGCCCCTGCACCATAGGAATCATATTTGAAGCATGAATGAAAGAATCCTCTTTTAGACTAAATCCCAAAGGTTTTGATGTGCGGTGATCCCCAAAATTATCGGGACTAGTATACATTTGAACTAACCCAGCCTTTTTTCCAAGCGCCATATTAAAGGCTTCAACATTCCCGACTCCATTCAATCTCAAGTCAATCTGAAATAAACTATAATTAAGAGGATCTGGCTCAAAAGAGATGATACGAGCACTCGGGTTCTCCAATGCCAGTGCAATCGCAACCGACCCAACATTCCCCCCAGCTTCAAACATGATGGTGTCCTCGGTCAATTGGTCTGCCAGCCATTGCAACTCAGCCAAGTAATACGGACACATCTCGACTTCTCCACGAAACATTGAACTAAGAACTCGGTCCTGACGCGCAGTTTGAAGAGTTAATTGATTTCCGAGAAGACTTACCTTACGAACATAGAACTCCTTAGAGCCGTGCCCACGGCTTTTCATACTGGAAATAAATTGCTTAAAATAGTTCATCCGCATCATTTAAATTAAATCAATCCCGAACATATCGGATACGCTAGGGTTGTGAAAAACCCCATAGTATGTAAAGACTACAAGATGCGATGTAGATTGCTGGCATCAAGCCTATAAGCAGCATACGCGATGTGCTCACATCCAAAAAACGGCTGGCTTCGAATATCGATTTTAATCGAAACAAAAATGGATACGGAAAATTGAAACCCAGAACAATCCCTAGTACACCGTATCTGGGTGCTAGAAAATAGATCAAAATAAGACCAATCAGACAGGCAAATACTCTTTCCCAATACTGTATGATATGATTTCCAAACGCAGTAATACGTTGACCTAAAGTGAAATACTTTGCGTAGCAACTAAAACAACAGTAAGTAGCTGTAGCAAGTAGGCTGGGCAAGACCACATTAGCTCCTATGAAAATCAATAAGGTTGGAACGATAAATGTGACTATAAACATCCCACAAATATAAATACCAAGGCAAATCGCCATTCGGACAATTACCTCATCCGCAATTTCACTTCGCTGCCCCTGTGCAATGAATCTAGAAAAACGAGGACTTACCGAAGCGAGGGGTTCGTGAGAGACCGAATTTACAAATCCGCACAGCCTCAAAAGAAGGAAGTAACTACCCACTTCTGCGGGTTCCGCGCTAAAAGAGAAAATGACACCCACAACCTGCAAAAAACCGAGTGCTGTGAATGCAACGATGGACTGCTTCCAAAGAGGGCGCCAAGCATCCTCAAAAATAACCCGATCGAATTTTAGTTTTGAAAAGCAACTTATTACGCCTCCTCGGGCATTTCGAGCGAGTTTTCTCATGCAAAGAAGATGAATCAAGAGAACTGATTGCATGGCGCAAGTCGTCGCTAAAATTCCTCCACCTGAGCCCAAAACGGCCAAGCCAGCACAGACTGACAGCAAGGCCATTAATGTTTGCCAGCGATTAAGTAGAGAAACTTCATTCATCCCTCTCAACGCAATTTGGTAATTTCCGAATGCCAAGAAGAAGAATTCAGTAACCAACAAAACCAAGAAGGCTCCGAATACTTGGGTAGAACCATCAGTTCCCTCCAAAATATTGCTCAAAGCAAAATAACCGATCGAAGCTGCAAATATCAGATTCAGTGAGGACGCAATCACTTGAAGCCATCTAAGAGTTCCATAAGCTTTCTCAAAAGAAATCCAATTAGGCTCTGACTTATCAATGACTTCTTTGTCCTCAATCTGGACTCCAACCCTAAAAGCTCCCCCCATGGTAAAAGATAGGATATTGGAGAAAATACTAAATAATTGCTGTCCGATTAGAACTCCAAAAAAAGACACATTCGAAAGGACCAGCCACGACACGCTCTCATGCTCAGGGAAAGTCGTCAGCACCATCGGAATAATTGCTAGCATACGGAGCGCGCTGACAAACTGAGATACCCAACTAGTAAATGTTGGCGAATACCATAGATTGCTCCCTAACCGCTGGAGATTTTCAATAAATGAATTTACGAAAGACAAAATCCTATACTTACTTCATGAATGTTACTCTCATCAGCGTGAAATAAAGCGCACCTTAGAATCTGCATGTCAAGTTATGATATCCACTAGCAACTCTTTGCACGGCACTTTACGTAGAATCCCTCAATCTTGGAGGAAGCTTGAAGTCATGCTTGCGAACTGCGGAATCCGCTCATCACGCAATCAAAAACGCCTGCATTCGCTGCAGAACAAACACAAAGGGGAAAAGGCGGTGATCATTGGCATGGGGCCAAGCCTACAAGCGAATGATCTCGAGCGTTTTTCTGGCTATACAACTTTCGCTTGTAATAAAATTTACCTCGGCTTTGAAGGCACCTCGTGGCGCCCAGACTATTATTCTGTCAACGATGTGATCGTTGCCCAAAACAACAATGATAGGATTCTAGATGCCGACTTTAGGCAAACGCAGTGCCTACATTCATGCATCGTGGCGCCGGAGCTAAAGACACACAATGACCCCATCATTTACCACTACCGTGGGGACATTCAGAAATTGAACTCACGAGAGACGAAACCTTTCATCCAGTCGCTCCAACTTGGCATTCGCTCGGGCGGTTGTTCTATTTGCATCGATCAAATTCAACTCGCCTACCTCATGGGGTTTAAGGAAGTCTGCCTCGTCGGAATCGATTTTAGTTTTCAGATAAACCAACCCACAACGATCGGCAATAGTCTCTCAGGAAAGCTAATTGAAGCCACAGATGAGCAAAATCATTTCCACAAAGACTACAGAAAACCGGGAGAAAAGTGGACTGTCCCAAGATTAGACGAGCAACGATACGCCTTTCTACATTGTAAGCATCTCTTTCAGAACTCAGGTAGAAAACTCGTAAACGCATCTAGAATATCTAAACTGGATGTCATCGATCCAGTCGACTTCGAAACTTATTTTACACCTTAATCCTCCCCACGCTGATCCCAAATAACATTAAGCGGCACACCTGCTCGGCGGACAACTCGAACGATCTCGCCTCTACCTTTCATGTGCTGGTCAAGGCGCGTGTAAGCAATGTAGAAATCAGCGGCATCACGATCGCGACTTAGTTCAAAAGAATCGGTCAAAAAGGGAGCGACTAAAAAGCCTACCCCGCTGATTGAGACAGTCCACGGCTCAGAGCGCTTTTTTTCTTCGAGCGTAGAGACGTACTCCTCCAAAGAGTCAAAGGCTTCTCGATAGCTGAGTCCCCAGTAATCAGTTTCGTAATTATTATAGGCACCCCCTAGACCACCAACCCATCCGTTGAAATAAATGTAATAATAAGGCTCTAAAGAGCGATAATCAACCAGTAGTATTTTCAAACAAAGGAGTAAACTAAAGGCAGGTGGCAGCCATATTGCCCAAGGCCGCGTCGGTAATGCTTGAATCAGAAACTGAATAGAAAACACGATGCCCGCAGCGGCAATGATCATGAGTGGCGGTAAAAGGAAGATGAAGTGGCGCATCCCATCATACAAGGTAGGCCCCGTCGCAATCACATATAGAATCGGAAAAAGAGCGCTCAAGCATACAACTACACCCCCAAAAACAACAGTCAGTTTAAACTGCTCGCGATGCTTAGATAACTTCCATAGTAAGAGAACAAGGGCCAACACTAGAAGGATCAAGGTCCACTCAGGTAAGGTCACTAATATCCAATGAGGCAAATAGTGCCAAGGTAACTCTGTCGATCGCTCGAACGCTCCGCTAAATAGAACGGGGCCATCCCAGCCAAAACTCTGCGCCTCGCCAACACTTTCCGACACTCCACCTGCAGGCGACTTCCAAAGCGCAGGCCAAAATGGCAACACACATAGATAGGCGACACCCGCGGAACAGACTCCGCGCATGAACAAGCTGAGCAGGTCTGACTTAAACTGGCAGACTCGACGACTTTGAAAAATCAGAAACAATAAGCAGGCGGCACCGAAATAGAGCGGAATCAACAGCCCAGCCAAACGCACTCCTAGCGCAAGCCCCGTGACCACTCCCAAGAGCAGAACCTGCGTCCAGCGGGGCCGAGGAAATTCAGAGATGACGACAAGCAAGAAGTACAGGCACCAAATATAGCATGCAGCAAACGGTATATCCTTAGGGTTAAACCACATGTGCCCGAAATAACGCGGAGCTGTTAGTAAAAGAAGTAAAGCAAAGAAACCTCCGATTGGGCCCAACAACTTACGACCTGTAAGCCAAGTACCGATCAACCCGAGAAAGCCAAATACAAAACTTAATAGGTGACTAGAATCGTTCGGGCTCAAAAAAGTGATTCGAATCACTCCTTGCACCATCAAATCAAAGAATCCAGGGTGCACCGAGCTGTGGCTCAGTTGCAAAAATTGCTCAAATTCAATCTTACCTGAAAATAAAGCCTGATAGTTTTCCCATTTTTCAGCACCCCATGCCAAGTGGAAATGCTCGTCCCAAGAAACTCCTAATTGTGGAATCGTCAAAAACGCAGACACGGCAAGCCATAAAAAAACAGGTAAGGTCGCAAAGTCCCACCATATACTTTTCGTTAAAGCAGATACATTATCAGCACTACTGGTGTGGAGTGAATTCGGGGAAGACATTAACTACGATAAAACCCTAACCTAAATACGAAGCAATCACGGATCACCGCAGCTGCCGTAAAGCTTCATAGGTCACAATGCCGACCGAGGTCGAAAGGTTAAGCGAGCGCATTTCCGTGTTCTTATGTGGAATCGTCAGGCGCTGGCCTGCCAGCTTGGCGTGCAACCACTCAGGCACGCCGTGGCCTT
>JBLHPP010000078.1:0-9599 GCA_047624385.1 Crocinitomicaceae bacterium | reverse complement strand
GGCAAAATAGGTCCAAAGATTTCTTCCTGTAACAATGCATGATCCCAATCGATACCATCCACTATACGTGGAGCCATTTTACAAACATTCCTATCATCCTCACCACTACAAGCAATTTGATCATTAGTAAGATTCTCTAGAAGTTTGTGGAGTCGCTGATAATGATGACCATTAATCACATGCGACATTTCCTGATGCCATGGTACCAGTTCTAGTTCTCTCTTCATCGCCGACAAAAGCTCATCCTTCACACTCTCATGGACTACCACGAAATCAGGAGCAAAGCATGTCTGACCACCATTGAAAAACTTACCTGAAAGAATTCTCCCCGCCGCCAGTTTAATATCCGCCGTGCTATCAACAACACACGGGCACTTCCCTCCCAACTCTAAAACACAAGGAGTCAAATACTCAGCAGCCTTAAGAGCAATAATTTTTCCAATCCCCGTACTACCTGTAAAAAAGATGAAATCAAACCTCTCATTCAATAAGGCCGATGCTACGTCAGCTCCCCCTGTTTGTACACGGACTAACTCTGGAGGGAAGACATCCTCTAATAACTTAACTAACAATGCCTCGCTGGCAGTAGCTAGCTCAGAGGGCTTGAGCACTACCGTGTTTCCAGCTGCAATAGCTGACACCAACGGAGCTATTGCCAACTGTATCGGATAATTCCACGGCGCTACAATTAATGCTACCCCATATGGCTCACGACAAATCTCACTTCTACATGGCTGAAAGTAAATTGGACTCTGTACCTTCTCTGGCTTTAGCCATTTCTTCAACGACTTTCTCACCAAACGAATTTCCTGCAGAAGGAAGTAATACTCCGCTAGATAAGCCTCCATTGCCGGCTTATTCAAATCCTCGTGTAAAGCATGCAGGACCTCGTCCTTGTGCGAGACTAGAGCATTCTCTAGATCTAGCAAATACTGTTCACGTTTTGCAAACGGCAGCGTTTTCCCTTCTGAAAAATACTTTCTCTGACGACTCAGAACGTCATGAATTTGCTGAGGTGTTTGTTCTGCATTCATAAGCTAATTGATAATATCAAAGCTAAATCAGATCACCTTATTGACAAGAGAATACTAATTTGAAACCTACTATTATGAACTCACCTCGTGTTGCCATCATAGGCGCTGGACTCGGCGGATTATCCGCTGCCATATCACTGAAATCTGCTGGCTATAATGTTGAAATATTTGAAAAGAATGAACGTATTGGTGGAAAGTTGAACCTATTAGAGAAAGACGGATTCACCTTCGACTTAGGCCCATCTATTTTCACTCTCCCGCAGATTTTCAAAGACCTATTCCAGCGTGCTGGGAAAAATATGGACGACTACGTCCAGCTTGATCCAGTGACTCCTCATTGGCGTAACTTTTTTGAAGACCACCCGACTCTCGATCTCTATCAAGAACCAGATTTGATGAAATCGGAACTCGGTAAACTCCCAGGCGATGCAGAACAACATTGGCAAGAGTTTCAGCAATTTCTCGGCTATGCGCGTGAGCAATACGGCATCATCGACTCAGGTTACTTCAACCATGGACTCGACACGCTTTGGGAATTCTTCTGGCACTACAAATCCCAATTATTAGCGGGGAAAATCGATTACAAAGGAAGCATGGCAGACTCCATTGCCGCGCGTATCAGTGATCCTAAGATGCGCATGATCCTAGAGTATTTCATCAAATACGTTGGTTCCTCAGCGCTCGACTCACCAGGCTATATGAACCTGATGCCAATCATCCAGTTCGACTACGGCCTTTGGTATGTTCGAGGCGGTATGTATAATCTAGCGCAAGGGCTTGGAAAACTCATTGATGAAATGGGAATCAAGGTTCACCTCAACTCAGATGTCAGTGCTATTGAGAAAAATGGAAAACAAGTCACCGGCCTACGTTTTGCCGACGGATCAGCGCACGAGTGCAACATCATTGTGAGCAACATGGAGGTCATTCCATGCTATGAACAACTACTCGATGAACCACCAAAATTCATGAAAAAGCTAGAGAAGTTTGCTCCAGCTTGCTCAGGTATCGTGCTCCATATAGGAACGAATAAAGTCCATTCCAAACTTGCTCACCACAATTTCTTCTACTCGGAAAATCAACACAAACACTTCGAAACAGTCTTCCACAAAAAGCAACTTCCAGACGACCCTACACTCTACGTTGTCGCCCCCACAAGAACTGATCCTAGCAAGGCTCCTGATGGGTTTGATAACATCAAGATTCTCCCTCACATACCACCTCTAGAAGACGGATCTAGCATAACTCACGAAGATTACGTTGCCCTCAAAGACCGCTGTATTGATAAAATGGAGCGCTGCGGTATCACTGGCCTTCGCGACAGCATTATCACCGAAGATCTACTCACACCTATAGACATCGAGCGCATGTATAGATCCAACAAAGGATCAATCTACGGTGTGGTTACTGACTGGAAAAAGAATTACGGATTCAAAGCTCCGAAGACGAGCAGCCAATACAAAAACCTCTACTTCACAGGTGGCAGCACCAACCCTGGAGGAGGAATGCCTATGGTCGTTCTCTCAGGTCAGAAATGTGCTGATCGCATTATCGAGCGTCACCCGATTGGCTAATGTTAGTCATTCTTCCCATCTTAGCCACTCTCTGTGCGATATCAGTCCTTCTTATTTTAGGTCGCCCTCGCTACTTGGCTAAGATCCCAGATTCTAAAAAGCATGGGGAGGACATCCCGACAATATCTATCATCGTCCCAGCACGTGATGAAGAAGCTAACATCCCGGCACTTTTAGAATCTCTCCAGTCCGAAATAAAATCTATCCATGAGGTAATCATCGTCGATGATGCCTCGACTGATCGCACCGCCCAGCTCTCAATAGATGGTGGAGCAATGGTTAATGCTTCGCAGCCACTACCTGAGGGCTGGAATGGCAAACCATGGGCGTGCCACCAAGGCGCCACCACTGCCACTGGTGATTGGCTACTCTTTCTGGACGCTGACGTCCGCCTACACCCAGGAGCGCTCAAGAAACTCAACAATCTCATTAGTCAGGAGAACACGAACACCGCCTATTCAGTCTACCCGCACCATATTATAGACCAGCCATACGAGCAGCTCTCAGCATACTTCAATGCCCTTATGGTAGCAGGCGTGAATACCTTTGGATACAGTTCTTCATCTGGCCAAAACTCTGCATTATTCGGGCAAACGTTTCTCATACCTAAAAAACTCTACTTTGAAAGCGAAGGCCACGCAGCAGTGAAGGACAAGGTATTAGAGAATTTTCATCTAGCTAAAATCCTCAAATCTAAGGGAGCCCACTGCTCATGTTACTTGGGCAAGGACCTAGTCAGCATGCGGATGTTCCCCAATGGATTTAATGAGCTCTGGGCTAGCTGGAAAAAAGGATTTGTCGGTGGCGCTGCAAAAGTCGAAAAATCCGTCCTTATTTATTCTTCGCTCTTTATCTCAGCCGGGATGTTCAGCATCATCTCACTTTGCTTTCTTGGTAGCTCATATGCTCCAGCCAATTACAGTATTTATGTACTAATTGGATATATTGCCAATGCTCTTGCCTGCGCATGGGCGTTCAAAATCGGTGGTTCATTTAGCATACTCAATGCCCTCACCTTCCCAATCTCGCTAATTTTCTACCAAACCCTATTTTTCAAAGCCCTCATCGATGCACGTCTTGGTAAAAAGACCAACTGGAAAGGTAGAATGGTAAACTAATATGTGGATCGAATTATCAAACTTCTGGATCATTCTACTAAATATCATAGCAATCCCAGCTGCACATTTAGCGCTTGCATGGTCCGCTACAATCCTGCCTCTGAGCCTCTTTTCTCGCACAGAAAATGAATCTATCAGTGACTTTGAAATCCACTTACACCACCACTTTTTTCTAACTCGCAAATGGAAGTTTCTCCTACCAGATGGAGCTCCATGGCTAGGTGGTTTCGCTAAAGGCAAACTCATTGAGACATCCCCCGACTACCTTCATCGTTTCATCGCCGAAACTCGACGTGGAGAACTTTCACACTGGGCTCAGTTTTTAGTCATTACAACCTTCATCGCTTGGAATCCATGGCCAGCAAATCTAGTCATTATCAGTTACGCCATCATTTCAAACCTCCCCTGCATCCTCAACCTTCGTTACACGCGGGCCCGTCTCGTTCGTGTTACCCATAAAAAATATCCAGCTAACTATGACTAAAGACACCTGTATTGTTTGGTTTCGCCGAGACTTACGGCTGTATGATAACCCTGCTTGGAATGCAGCTGTTAGCAGCGGCTGTAAGATTATTCCCTTATTCATCCATAGCCCGAGTGAAGAAGGGAAATGGAGACGCGGCGGAGCCTCAAATTGGTGGCTCCACCACGCACTCAAAGATTTATCTGACCAGCTAGAAGACCATGGACTCACGCTAGTAATCCGCAGCTCAGGGTTCTCTCTCACGGAGCTCACAGAGATCACCCAGCAGCAACCAGTGAAAGCTATTTATTGGAACCGCTGCTATGAAGCCCAATCGGTGAAACGTGACACGCTGATCAAAGAAAACCTAATAAGTGACGGTATTTTAGTTCAAACCTTCAACGGTAACCTACTCTTTGATCCTCTCAAAATCACCAATAAGACAAATGCGCCCTACAGAGTCTTCACCCCTTTCTGGAAGAATTGCCTCACATTAGAAATCAAAACTCCTGAGACACTCAAGGTGAAAAAGACTGATTCCTTCACGCCGATCAACCTAAAGAATAACGGGATAGACTCACTTCATCTTCTACCCACGATCCCTTGGGATACTGAAATGAGGGAGTTTTGGGAGCCCACTCGATCAGGTGCAGAGAAGTTGCTCAAGCAAGCTATAGCAAAGGCCTCTCACTACTCAGACCTGCGGGATATCCCATCTGAGGACGCTACCAGCAGACTCTCGCCCTATTTACATTTCGGGCAACTTAGTCCGGCCGAATTTCATCACGAAGTCCTGACTCACACTAAGGCAAAGGACGCCGCAAAAATGGGAATTTTACGCCAACTCTTCTGGAGAGAATTCTCAGCTCACCTACTTTACCATTTCCCCCACACCCACGATCAGCCACTTCGCGATGAATACCAAAACTTCCCATGGGATTTCAACGCGGAGATCCTAAAAAAATGGCAGCAAGGGCAAACCGGCTTCCCCATCGTCGATGCCGGCATGCGACAACTTTGGAAAACTGGATGGATGCACAATCGAGTGCGGATGGTAGCGTCCTCATTTCTAGTGAAACACCTACTCCAGCCATGGCAAGAGGGATCGCATTGGTTCTGGGACACACTTGTCGACGCAGACCTGGCCAATAACACCCAGGGCTGGCAATGGGTCGGTGGCTGCGGAGCTGATGCCTCACCCTACTTCCGAGTCTTTAACCCGATTCTTCAAAGTCAGAAATTTGATCCCACTGGTTCCTACATCAAAAAATGGCTCCCTGAACTAAAGAATGTCCCCGCAGAATTCATCCATACCCCATGGGAAATGGAGCCACTTGAGTTAATGGCTGCTGGGGTCAAGCTAGGTACAGACTATCCAGAACAGATCATCTCTCACCCAGACGGGCGCCAACGAGCTCTCGACGCCTACAAGAATTGGAAAGCGTCATTGATTTAGAAGCAGAAACTCTCAGAGCTTGAATATATTCGTCTCCTTCTGAGATATCTCTATCGCCGTTTCTTAGCAAAGGCGGCGAGTAGCCAGTGGCAGAATACTGCCACAAGTATTGCCGAGAGCCCAACATGGAGGACTTGTACTACGCGGAGTATTCCTATCTGAGAAAGAACCAGGCCCAGTGTCATCTGAGTGAGGACTATTCCTAGAATCGTTTTTTCATGCCAGCCTGTACCACCTAATCGGAAGTTGCGGCTCACCCAATAGAACATCAAGCTCGTGATCAAAACTGCCCAGGAGAAGCTACGGTGTGCTAGGTACATCCAGGTCTGTTCCAGCTCGGCTGACCACTCGATGCGTGGTGCGTCACCGTGAGATTTCTTTAGAGTATCGGTCATTTCTCTCACTTGGGAACCCATGACACCTGCGGCTACAATAAAGATAAAGGCTACTAGACCAAACCACTTTAGCTTTCGCCCAAGCTGAGTGACTCTGATTGTCCATAGTTGTTCACGAGCCATCCAGACGACCGAGGCTTGAACGCTGATCAAGAGCATGGCGAGTGCCATGTGGGTGGTTATGGTACCTGGCTGAAGCCCAGAATAGACAATCCTCGCCCCCATCCAGGCATTCAGCCCTACCAAGAATACAGCAGCGCCGGCGGCGATAGGAACAATCGGCCTCTTCTTTATAAATTTGAATGACAGAGCAAAAGTCAACAAGGTGAATACTCCAATCGGCAGCGAGCAAAGTCGGTTGATAAATTCTGTCCAGGTATGCACTGGGTTAAATTCTGCCAAGACATTCTCACGTGTCACCTCTGCTGGATCACGGCCATGACGTTTGGCTTTTTCTTGGTAAACTTCGATAGGTAGAGTACTAACATCGATCTGCTCGACCGAAGTTGGCGGGATATATTTCCCCCAACATTTTGGCCAGTCTGGACATCCCATTCCGGCTCCTGACACACGTACCACAGCACCTACAAACATTAGTAAGAGAGTGAAAATAAGTGCAGCTAAGGCCACCTTCTGAAATACGCTCATCCTCATAGCGTAGACATAGCCCAGCTAGCCTAGCTGCACAAGTGCTACTTTGCTTCGACTTGTCCTTGTGCACGGCGAATGTGCGACACAAATCTACAATTTAATAAGGACAGCCGAGCGTGACCATAGCTTCCTATTTTCACCAGCCTCATCCATCGTTGTTTTGATCCAGCGATGAAGACGCTAGCTACTATCGGTCTTGGCTAAATCAGTGGAGCTACCGCTAAATTTGCACAGGTATTTGGTATCCAGTTACGGGCACTTGCTAGGGATGGCTCAAAAGAAAAACGAATACCCGAGTAACACAGAGTTCCATCCGATGATTTCTACTCGATCTTAGACTTCATTTCTCTCCACTGTCCACTGGCTGCATCCACCCAGGGCTGCATCAACAAACTGACTACTGACTACTCATTTTCATTTTCTGTTCACTCGCCAGAACTGCTTTCCAACCACCTTGGAGAACGTATACTTCAGAGTGAAACCCAGTGTCGCGTATCTTCTTAGCCACCAACTCGCTACTACCACAGGCATCGGTAGCGCAATAGACCACAAGTTTCTGGCCATTCACGCCAGCCATCCCGATGCTCTCCATGTGTTCAGGAACAGCAATTTGATTGTCAGTATCAGTCTCGGGGATAAGGATAGCCCCATCGAGGTGGCCATTGCTAAATTCAGCTTTACTGCGGGCATCAACCCAGAATACATCACCACCCCAATCACCAAGCACAGTAGACAAGCAGACATGGTTTTCTTTCAGCTCAGCCTGGACGCATGGAACACTGCGATCAGGTGGACCAACGACTAAGAACATGGCGATGGCAATACCCCCTGAAATAGCAAGAATTACTAGAGTCTGATAGATCCAACGAGCCATCGCTATTTCTTCTTCTCAGGTTTCACTGTCATGAACGTCTGCACACTCTTGTAGCGTGGATTGGGACTGTCAGTGGTGAGTCTCAAAGCTGCAAACATCACCTTGTCAGTAGACTTTGGAGTGATCGTTAATTTGTACTCAAACCCTTCCTTGATTGTTACCAGGGTGTAGTCGATCTGAGGGCTGGTACATGAGTGTTTTATGATTTTGATAGGCTCGATATTGTCGACCTTGATTGTGATGATTTTTGGTTTCAGATCTTCGCCTATGTTCCAAACCAAAGACTGTGGAAATGCTGCAATGAGATAGGGTATTGATACCTTAGTGGTAAGTATGATGGAGGGGGTTTCTTCAGGATCCCCCTTCGCCCAAACCACAATTTTTTTATCGACGGTGCCCTTGAAATTACCGAGTTCGAATAATCCCTTAAAGACTCCTTCTTCACCTGGAGCAAAGCGAACTGGACCATCCTTAGAAATAGCAGTGCCACCCTTCAACTGTGCCGACATACAGGTGCAAGGAGCATCATAGCGCATCAACACGATATCCTCAGTCGACTCATTCTTGAAAGGAAAGAGCACCTCAATCTTTTTAGCATCGGGAGCCAGTGCCACAGCCTTATCTTTGGTCTCAAAGGTAAGTTCTCCAGCAGCCAGCGAAAGCTGAGCTAGCAACAAGCTCGTAAAAGTAATTAGTGATTTCATGCTGGTGACTATTGTAGAAGCTCAACTAGCTCAATTGCGAGTAAAAGTCGCCCACCACGCCATTTTGGACCAAATATATAAAGCGGCTTCCCTTTCTCTAGGGTTGGCCCAGCCTTCATGATTTTCTTACGACTCTGCCAAAGCTCTAGATCTAACATCATCTTACCAGCTTGACCTTTCCCACGTGGCTCGAAACTAAGGAGGAGTTCTTCGGACGGTTTGAGCGGAGTGAGCCAGTTTTCATAGCTGCGGAATACCGGCTGCCGGTCCATCCCTAATACCCGGTAATGTTTATAAGAGGTTTTGCGTAAGCCCTTAAGCTTCTTCTCAATCTCAGGCTTCGGGTTTTTAAGTCCTTTCCCGGCAACTCCAGGGTCGCCATCAGTTGCAAAATACACCTGTACTTGCATCCGCCCGATCACTTCCTTCCCTAGATCGGCTGCCGAGATGACACTAGTACAAAGTATGGTTAGAGCGCAAAAGAGTCTGAGTATCATAGGTTTAAAAGTAGAAAGATTCGCGTTCAGCTTTGACTATCATCCGTGGGTTAGCGCCCTGACCAGTCTCACCCGACACAATATCCAACGAGTCAGGGATTTCATCTAATCCATCGAGCACAATCACTGTAGAGCCCCCAGAAAGGAGGACCTCAGAGCGTACGCCTGATGCTGGCGTGTAAACTTCTTCAAGTGCTGCGACCGATTGTCCCGTAGACTCCTGATCAACACGTGTGCCCAAATAGAAACAAAATACCATACCAGCAACTGCCGCGGGTGCTAAGATCCAGTTCAAGCGTTTCCATAATGGAATGACTTTGGCAGCTGGCGCTTGCTCGACTATTTCAATGGCATGGTGCTTCACCCTTTCATTAAAGAAGTCAGCATACGGTGGTTCTTGCTTGGACGGGAGCGACTGAGAGATTTCAGTCCCCAAGGCGTCCCAGCCCATTTTAGCTTCCAATTCCTCCGCATGTTCTTCAGCCCAAGCTTCCATCTGCTTGAGTGCATTACCTTCTAGCTCACCCTTGAGCCATTGTTGAATGTTGGATTCGTCTGGATTATTCATGGTTTCAGTAGGGTTTGTAATTTCTTGCGTGCGTAAAAAAGACGGCTCATCACAGTGCCTTTAGAGCACTCCATGATTTCTGCTATTTCGTTATATTCCATGCCTTGGACTTCTCTGAGTATAATGGTTTCTCTGTGTTCATTGCTGAGCTGATTCAGCGCTTTTTCGATCTCAGCTCTACGTTCGTTCTGAACTAATTGCTCATCAGGACGGGCCGGAATCTTTGGTGCGGTTGGTGCCGATCCATCAATCCTCGAGGAGTCGA
>JBLHPP010000077.1:0-9612 GCA_047624385.1 Crocinitomicaceae bacterium | reverse complement strand
AGGCTGCGTTATTCTTCGTTCACGGATAAAAATCCGCTCACTCATCACGCCTAGCCTCGCTTGAAATTCTTTCCAGCATCACCAACGCTAGTTGCCGGAGGTGCCCTTAATAGAAAAATTGTTTCATGCTGCCCCTCTATTGATTTCTTGAAATTTTCTTAGTCCGGGCACTTTAATATTGTCGTTGAGAGGGGAGAAAAGGGGGGGTGACTAAGAAAGTGTGAAACGAGTGGAATGAAACAGACGCGTGGCGGTTACTACTATTTCTTAGCTTTTTCTTCTTCGCGAGCCGGCATGATGGGTGAGTCCCATCCGACGAGATCGGAGGGCTTTACCTTTTTCACATGGCCGCCGAAGGAGAAGGTGCTCGGCTGGTAGGGACCGACGAATGAGATGTCTAGACCGGGCTTGATGACATCTTCCATACCGGCCGCCCAAAGGACGCCGTTGATGATCATGCGGCGATAGTTTTCATCCAGAATATCCTCGGATGCGCCTTGGGTGGAATGGAAGACGCGGTGCTTCTTCCCGTCCTTACTTGGGTAATGCCTTGTCCAGGTGGATGGCATCGGCGGTTTTTTGGTGTCAGGCTCGGCGTTAGGATCCATCGAGACTAGCGGCTGCGACTTGGTCAGAACGGTGAAATCCGGGCCGGGTTTTCCAACATACGCACCCGCATGGGTGAACGCATTGTCTCCGACACCCGTGAGGATGACATGCTCTTTTTGCTCGGGGATGATCTGGATGCGGGTGCCTTGCTTGTGGTTTTTACCGTAGTGGCCGACCCATGTATTTCCAAGGATCTGGTGGCCGAAACCTTTTTCGTATCCTTCGACCTTCGATTTGAAGTCATACTTTGCATACTTCGAGTCCTTGGGAATCTTAAAAGCGTGGGAGGAAGTGCGCAGTCCGACGACCGGGCCACCGCGCTCAAGGTAGGATTCTACGTGAGCCATCTGGTCGTCCGGTGGATTCAGGAACCGGGCGAAGATGAAGAACAGGTCAGCATCCTTGAGCGCTTTCAATCCAGAAAGCTTTGAGGAACCAGCCTCGATGAAGCCGTCGTCATCAACTCCAAAAACGACTGTGCACTTAAAGCCAAGGCGCTTTGCGAGGATGCGAGCGAGTGCCGGGGAGGTTTCTTCAGTACGGTATTCGTGATCGCTGGCGAGGAAGACGATGTGCTTGCCGAGTCCGGGGCCGGCATCTCCTTGGTAAACGATGGAAGTGTCGGCCTGTGCTAAACCTGTGAGCAAGGCGAAGAGTATGAGTATATTTTTCATGGTATGAGTTGTCTTTGTTTTGGTTTGAATCGGGCGGAAGCCTATTTCATCGGATGAGCTTTGAGTAATTCCTCGGGATTTAGTTTTAGGTGGCGTCCTTTATGGGCGCCGTTGAGATGGGAGAAGGAATAAGCGGACAGTGACGAGTTGATTATGGTCAGGCAAGGGGAAATCGCAAAAAGTGGGAAATGTACAAAATTGAATCTATGGGACAGACAATATTAGCCACGTTAGTCTGAAGTGGCTTGAGGTAAGGGATTTGTGTTGATAAATTCATTCTGCGTCAAAGCCTTGATTTAACGGTCGTTCAGGCATCACCTTGTGTTTTTGTATGCTTTTGTAAAACGACTGCCCACCGAGCAGAAAAATAGGCTTCGGTTTAGCCGACAGTTGGTCAGAGTTCAATGCCACTGAGGTAAGTCTATTTTGGTGATCTTTGAGATGCATTATTTTGCTTCATAGTGCTAGCTGTCTTTTCCGTCTACAAGATGCAAGCTATTCGCTACCCCATAGATCCGCCAAAAGTGCACTAGTACGCCGGGAGGTAGCACAGCTTAAAAATTGTCGTTTAGTGTGAGTGGTATTAGGCAACAAATTCCTTCTCTAAGGCTAGAGGACTGGATCCTAGGAACTCCTGCTGACAGCAAAACTATCTAAGTCCTTGCACATCATTTAGACATGAGCTACAGCCGCCTTATGCCAGTTGCAACACCACAACAATACGCAGAGATGATCGACGCAGCCCAAAAGGGCAATTACGCGTATCCTGCAATCAACGTAACTTCTCTCGCGACCATCAACGGCGCATTGAAAGCATTCTCCGAGTCCGGTTCTGACGGAATCATCCAGGTTTCTACTGGTGGTGGTTCATTCGCTTCCGGCCTTTCTGTAGCAGACGAAGCATTCGGTGCTATCGTTCTCGCTGAAGCAGTGCACCTCCTTGCTGAGAAGCACGACGTACTCATTGCTCTTCACACTGACCACTGTCACCCACAGAAGGTTGATGGCTTCCTTCGCCCACTTCTCGACGCTTCACGCAAGCGCATCGCAGAAGGCAAAGGCCCACTCTTCCAGTCCCACATGTTCGACGGATCTGTTATTGATCTCGATGCAAACATGGAAATCTCAGCAGGCCTCCTCAAGGAGTGTGCTGAGCTCAATATCATCCTCGAAGTCGAAGCTGGCTGCGTAGGTGGTGAAGAAGACGGCCACGACACATCTGATCTCCCAGCTGAGAAACTCTACACAACGACTGAAGACATGATTCAGGTATACGAGACACTCGCGCCAATTGGTCGTTTCATGTTCGCTGCCACATTCGGCAACGTTCACGGCGCATACAAGCCAGGTTCAGTGAAGCTCAAGCCAACTATCCTTCGCGACGGCCAAGCTGCTGTTACAGATAAGCATGGTGCTGCTGCGCAAATGGACTTCGTTTTCCACGGCGGTTCAGGATCTGAGCTCTCCGACATCCGCGAGACACTCGGCTACGGCGTGATCAAAATGAACATCGATACTGACACTCAGTACGCGTTCACACGTCCTATCGTGACTCACATCTGTGAGAGCATCGAATCAGTTCTTAAGATCGACGGCGAAGTCGGAGTTAAGGGCAAGTACGACCCACGTTCCTACCTCAAAAAAGGTGAGCAAGGTCTCTGCCTGCGCATGAAAGAAGCTTGCGACGACCTCCTGTCCACAGGGAAGTCTATCTATAAAAAAGCATAAGCTTTCAGACGTGAGTGTTCAGTTTTCAGACTGAGTTACTTGCTTCGCAAAATATTTTTAGCCCCGATCGGTGATTATTCACCGGCGGGGCTTTTTCGTGTAGTAGAAGATGCCTCCAGCTTGTTTATACCACTTAGTGAATCAAAAGAGACTAATACTGGAGTGATTTTTTGATGAATCAAGGCTAGACGAGGGAGTGGTGCGAGCACCATGACTGAGGATAAACGCCGATTTATCAAGAAAGCGCCCAGCACTCATAGCTTTCCGCGTAGCGCATTTTCCTAAAGCCCTCAAAAAGAACATTTATCTCTTTGGTTTTGCTAAGTGGTATTACTGACGATTGGCAGACTGGGAAGTAGCGAGTAGCCAGTATTCCTAATTGCCCATCTCCGCTTCTTATACCACTTACTCATTGGCGCCAAAATAGCGTGATTCACACACCCGCCGAAGGCGCGCAAACATTATAGGCCGGCAGCTGTTGCGCTAGCACGCCTGCCGGTTCCCCATTAATGAAGAAACGCCTCCGAAGGAGCCGAACAGCACGAGTAGTCAGCATCCAACTCTCCTGCGATTAGCAACACTTATCCTAATCCTCGGTTATTCGGACCCTTCGAAGGAGGAGGCCTTTAACTCTGGGTATCCGGCAGCCTTGGTTTCACCTCGGCTGCCGGCTACTATGTTTCGGCACCTTCGGTGACGTCGATCCCTCTCTCGCACATCCCTTATTTCCAAGCCGTTTTATCCCTATTTTGACGCGAATGACCAATAAGTATTCAGAATTATCGTGACTCACTCGCACTCCACTGAAGAATCTTTTTCAACAATGCCTTCTCGGTAGTTTTACTGACTTTGACTGTTCGGTAGATCACCCCATTGTGGTAGGCTTCGAGTTCTTTCGCGAAGTCCACTTTTGGGGGGAGACGATCTATGAGTTCTTTCAGCGTGAGGGATTCCACCGAGCGGATACCGAGTGATCTGCAACCATCATGAAATGCTTCGAGGTAGGCTGGGGGCGTTTTTTTATTATTAATAAGCTGACTGGCTCGTTTTGCATCTTCTCTGGATTTCAAAAATGCACCTATGGTGGCTCCAGCTATGAGAGCGAGAGTGCCACCAATGATCCACCACCAGGCTGTGCTAGTCATGGAATAAGCTTCCTCCTCATCATCCTCCCATGCCGGTGGTTCCTCCTCACCTCCAGCCGTCTGCATAGCAGTCTCATCAGCCGGTGTCGTATCAAACACCGTCCAGCCATACCCCTCAAGATAGACTTCGGTCCAGGCATGTGCGTCGCGTGCGCGGAAGACAATCAAGCGAGAATACGGGTAGAGTATTCCGCCCGCATATCCATAAGCCACGCGACTCGGGATACCCAATTCACGGCAAAATAAGGCTGCCGCCGATGCGAAGTGCTCACAGTAACCACGCTTCTCAGCAAATAGGAAGTTCTCCATCGATCCGAGATTTTCTGGGTTGTCCACCTTGAGTGAATAACTACATCGCTCACCTAACAATTCCTTTATTCCGTTAAGTTGCGCTACCACATTTGTCTCTTTCCTCAAGTCGTCTAACAATGGATTCCACCTCTCCCTCATTGCTGAGTTTGCTGATAATTGGAGGTAAGACAGCCCAGGTTCCCCTGGCCGAAAATCAGGATCGAGTGCCACAATATTTTCGAGCGTGCGAGGCTGGCTGAGGCCCTTGTAGACGCGCCGCTCAGCATCACTCTCAGGTAACAGCAGCACACCTTTGGCAATTTGCCTGAGCTGAGGCAGCTCAATCCGTAATACCCCCTGCATCGCTAGAGCCACATCCTGCCCCGTCCCGCTCGGGTTCAGTGAAATTCGATACTCGACTTTAGGCAAATTCTCAACTGCCTGGCCTAACTGAACTCCATCACCACGGATCACTTTTTTAACGCGCCTTGAGGACCTCCAGCTATCCCTCTGGTAAGTATCAAAGGTGAAACCACTGAGATACACTCTTTCATCCGCGAGAAATGCCAGAGACTCGGCATTCAGCGCTTCGACAAAGACCGCGGGATGATTCGGTGGTTTATGGTAGCTGCTCTTTGGGATATCTCTCTCAAATCCTTCACCCCAGAGCCCCTCGCCATTCACAGAATTTCCTTCGCCCTCTCGTAGGATCTTAGAATCAGAAAACATTACCACCTCGGTGCTCACCACCACGGCAGTTGTCGAGACTAACTCGACCACTAATATCAAAGCCAATGCTACGGCGTAGTCGAGGAGTCTTGGTTTACGAACACCACGGAAATGTATGTTCGAATCCTTCACAGAATTACCCCACATGAGAAATCCTAAGAGAAGGATTGCCATAGCTAGCGCCCCGCGCAGCCAGACGTTGAAACCCTCCGGCCAACCGCGAAGCAGCACATAAACTAGCACTATGCTGAGCGCAAAAATAACACTACGCATGGACAGCCTCCTTACTCGAGCTAGTCACTCGACGACCAAACCTTATCTGGCGGATGTCTACTAACACTGAGTTCTTAGGAACCTCCAAACTGTCTTCCCAGCTCTCGGTCTCAATATCAGAGAGAATAATCCGAGTTTCTGTGCCAGCTTGTGAATCGATCACAGACTGGACTTCGTGCGCCTCAGTCCCTGTAGCACGCGTCGCCTGGGCTAATAACGCGTAGATCTCTATCAAGGCGTTACGCGAGTCACCAGACTGCGGGAGCCAAGCCAGGAAGTCAGCATGCAGAGTGAACTTCACCCCGAGACTATACAGATAGTCCATACTCCCTGCTAGAAATGCTAGAGCGCGCTCAAACCGGTCTTCTCGCAAAATCGCGCCACCCTTACCGAAAGAATGGAACACAATGTGGCAATGTTCAGTGTAAAACCCTGGAGGGTCAAATTCACGGACGCGAAGGTCTTCCCCACGCGCCAGGGATCTTGCCGAGGCGGGCCAGTCGATATGCTTTGCCGAGTCACCAGATCGCCATGGCCGCAACCCTCTCAGGTCGCCGAACTCGCCACTAAACCGTCTTGATCGATCGAGCTCTGACGCACTCAGCGCCCCCTGCATCATTAGCTCTCTGGGCACAATTTTCTTTGGGTAAATCAATATGGGGGGGGCCATTACCTGAGTTCCCCTCAACTCCCGATGAAAAAGTCTAAAGGGAAAAGTCGACTCGATCCGGTAATGCACCTCCATCACACACGCACGTTGCCGAGACATGGTAGGCATATCTAGGAACACCTCACCACCAGTAGCCACCCAAGGAGCCACGGCAGAGAATTGTAGATTACGAGTAAGTTCTATTTCCACCTGCAGCCCCATGCTATCGAGAAAATTTCGTTGGTTACGCAAGACCACTTTCAGCGGAAATTTCTTCCCTGCATGCACTCTCAATGGCCCCTCTATATGAAGACTGAGCTTGCGCATATTTAGCGAGGCCACAACAGCAGAAAAGACAAGAACGACCACTAACAATAGGCTCAATCGTAGCAGAGCCATCTCCTGAAAAAGAAATCCAGCCAGAGTGAGGACAGCCAATACAAGGAGCACTAATGTGCCCCGTCCAGTGAAACTGCCGGCTACTTTCATCACTTACTAGCGCACCGCTACTTGGTTAAGCACGTGAGCTAACAATTGCTCCACATCGCTCGCATCCTCAGGCAGCACCCTGTGGCGCATGACATCTACAAAGATATCTTTCACGAAGTCGGGCAGCACGTACTCCTCCCCAGCTATCACAGCCCTTGCTTGTGAAGCGCGCAGCAGAGCGATACTCGCCCGTACTGAAACTGTGTGCTGACCACCCGCCGCTCTGCGGGTTTGCTCGCAGAGTGCCACGATATAATGAGAAATAGCCGCAGAAACACCGACTTTGAGCGTCCTTTGCTGCAGCTCTAATATTTCCTCCTCGGTGATAATCTCATCTGGAGATTGGTTCGTCATATTGCCCGCAGCATGCTTGAGCAAGATTTCTTGCTGGATCTCGGCAGAGGGTAACTCCATCGGAACCGATAATAAAAAGCGGTCGAGCTGCGGCTCTGGCAATGGGAAGGTTCCAGCCATTCCTAGCTCATTCTGAGTTGCCACCACCATGAAAGGTGATGTTAGCTTGCGCGTCACTCCATCAATGGTCACCTGGCCTTCATTCATCGCTTCTAGCAATGCAGACTGGACCCTTGGTGATGTCCGGTTGATCTCATCGGCTAACAAAAGGTTGGTGAAAATTGGACCTTCTATAAAATCAAACTCACCCGAGTGCTGGCGGTAGAGGTGGTAGCCTAAAATATCAGATGGAAGTAGATCGGGGGTGAACTGTATGCGCTTAAAGCAGCCACCAATCGCCGATGCTAGAGCCTGAGCTAACGAAGTCTTCCCCACTCCTGGAGGTCCCTCGATCAAGACGTGACCCTGCGCGAGTAGAGCCACCAAAGCCAAGCGTGCCGGCCGCTCAGCCCCGAGCACACTCTCGGTTAGCCGCTGTTGGAGTCGCTGAATTTTTGCTTCTAGCATATTTTTGGAGTCTGGGTGATCGATTGCCTCGCGACAATGGAAATCTACCTAGCAATGCTGCTTTGTTTTTTTTGCGAGCAGTTTTTTTTGGTAGCGACCTTGGATCACATCGACAGCCACCAGCACCGCGATGACAAAGTAGAAGGTCGCCTTTGACATCGCTTCCACAGGATGACCAAAGAAGATCAAGTGTGCTTCATGGCCGCCTTCCGAGACCAGCAAAATACCTACGATGAAGAGCACAAAAAGGCCGAGCACTTCGTACATTTTATTTTTCTGCAAAAATTCTGAAACCCTATCGGCCATCCAGATCATTAATAAACCACTAGAAATGATAGCAACAATCATGATCCAGGCAATTTCGGTGATCGCCATTGCTCCGAGGATAGAATCGAAAGAAAAAACCGCATTCATCACCACAATCATGGTGATTGCCTTGACTACAGAGGTCTTCTTTTCCACTTCACCGTGATCGTCTTCCAGAGTGACCATGTGCAGCACCTCTTTGATCGCAGTATAGATGATAAATCCACCACCAAATAAGGTGATGATTTCACGGAATCCAAAAGAACCAGAGATGGCATGGGTATGGATGCTGAACCATGGCTCAGTCAGTTGCTCCATTAGGATCATCAAGACAAACAGGAGCACGATACGCAGCACGATAGCTAAACCAATCCCCCAAGTTCGTACCATTTTTTGTTTCTCTAGCGGGACTCGCTTTGCTTCGATTGAAATGTACAGAAGGTTGTCGAAGCCCAATACTGCCTGAAGCATAATGAGCATAAATAGAGTGAGAATGTTGGGAATGAGGTCAGCCATAACGATAGAGTTCGATTTTCTTGCAACTTGATTTAGTCTGATCCAACAGAAAAGCAATTCTCGATATCACCGTGCACATACTCATCAATAGCGCCTACCCACTGAGCAGCCCTAAAGGCAACTCGATCACCGCCAAACGCATCGCAAAATTGCTCACCCAGGCCGGCCACGCCGCGCAAGCAATCAATACTGACATGCCACCGCCTGCGGATGCAATGATCTCGCTGCACGCCACCAAGACCCTAGCCGCCAGCAAGCGCTTCAAAGTCCATTCGCCTAACGCCAAGCTCATCATCTACCTCACCGGAACGGATCTCTACCGGGAACAAACCAACAACAACCCAGAATTCCAAGAAGCTCTCATTCTCGCCGATGTCTTGGTCGTGGGTCAACGCGCCTCACTGGCCTCCATCCCCGCCGATTTTCAGGATAAATCCCACTTTGTTCCAGCCAGCGTTCTTCTACCTTCGTTAAAAAAAGTATCCCCGCCACCCAGTCCGAGCCTCGCTCTCATCGGCCACCTCCGACCGGTGAAGAATCCCTTTCTAATGAATATAGCTCTAGTGGAATTAGTGGAACTCAAGCTGGACGCCTTCACTCTCGGCGCCGCGCTCGAACCCAGCATGTTAGCCGACGCCGAGGCTTGGCAACTAGCAGACTCACGCTTCCATTGGCTCGATGACGTCCCCTACACCGAAGCTCTGAGCTGGATCGAGCAAGTCGATTTCACCCTCAACACCTCACACAGCGAAGGTGGATCGAATTCCGTGGCCGAGTCCATCGTTCTCGGAACCCCAGTGCTCGCCAGCAAGATCGAGGGTAATGTGGGGATGCTGGGTGATGACTACCTCGGCTACTTCGAACCGAATAATGCCAGCTCGCTCGCCAGACTGATCCAGCGCTCTATCACCGACCACAGCTTTCACAAAAAACTCCTACAACAAATCGCCGAGCTCCAAGAGAATTTCCTCCCAGAGAAAGAGGTCGCCGGCTGGTTGAAGCTCCTCCAATAGCTGCCTTTTACCGTGAAATAGGCGAGAGCGACGAAAGGAAAACTCCTAATTCCTAACTTAAAACTCGTAATTTGAGCGTAGCGATACCTACCACCAATGAAACGAATCGAGAGAGAGTGGGGACTTCGCAAAATATTTACAGCCGCGTTCGGTGACCCTTCACCGGCGGGGCTTTTTTGTGCCGCAGAAGATGCAGCCAGCTTTGGGGGAGTAGCAAGTAGCCGGCAAAATTCTTGATTCTTAATTGCCTCCCGCCTCTAGCTTCGCCA
>JBLHPP010000076.1:0-9718 GCA_047624385.1 Crocinitomicaceae bacterium | reverse complement strand
GCTGGCTGGTTCGGTCGGCAATGAAGGGTGGCTGGGGAGTTTCGCTCATCCATTGGGTGAAGCGATCATCCAGGTAGACCTGGCCATTGTCAGAATAATCATCGATGCTTGCCCAGCGAGGAATGTGATCACGGTTAGCGAAGGTTTGAATGCTCTGGGAGAAGCGAGGATGCGACTGTGGGAGGCGTTTTCCAGTGTGTGGATCGACGTGAATAGCGAGCACATTATCAGGTTTTGTCAACCATTTTGCCGGTCGATCCTTATGTAAATCTAGCATAATTTTATGGAAAACAGGGCCGGCACCAGTGACACCTGAGATGCCTTTCATGGGCTGATTTGACAGATTACCCACCCACACACCAACGGTGAAGTCGGCGGTGAATCCGACGCAGAAATTGTCTCGGAAATCAGACGATGTGCCAGTCTTCACGGCGCAGGGGAAGGGAAGTCTTAGCTGGGAAGAACTCCCGAAGGTTGCCGAGCGAGCGAGGTTGTCTGAGAGAACGCTAGCGATCAGGTACGCTGACTCGGGAGAGTTGACGCGCTCGTGGCTGGTGGTTTGGGTGTCAGGAAAAAGGATGTAGTTTGTATGAATCCCTTGGTTCGCAATACTGGAGAATCCGTTGGTGACATCGATCAATCTCACAGCTCCGCTACCGAGCGTGAGCCCTAGCCCATAGTGACTTGGCTTCTCAGTGAGGCTATTGACACCTAATTGTTTGAGGAAGCGGTGGAGTGCACGTGGGCCGTCTAGAGCATTGAGGGTGCGCACCGCTGGTATGTTGAGAGAGTTTCCAAGGGCTGAGTGGATAGTGACTGGGCCTCGGTGATTTCGGTCGTAGTTGACGAAGGATTCCGGGCCGCGAATTCCCGCGTACTCGGTTGGGACGTCGGCTAAGATGGTGGCTGGCGAATAGTGGAGCTTCTCCATCGCGAGCAGATAGGTGAATGGCTTGAGTGCCGATCCAGGTGAGCGTGGTGTTAGCGCAGCATTGATCTGACCACTATCGGCGGTGAAATCTGCAGTGCCTACCAGAGCCAGCACACGGCGCGTGTGGTTATCGATGACAACAGCTGCACCATTATTGACGTGGTGGAGCTGAAGCTTGGCTACTTCTTCAGCGAGCGCGCGCTCCACGGCAGCTTGAATAACGCTATCGATACTGGTGCGTACTGTGCGTGAGCCGAGAGATCGGTGGGATACAGCAAGCTGAGCTAGCTGCGTTTGTTGCTGCTGATGCACCTTTGAAATAAGCTGGACTGGCTCAGCGAGTGCGCGCTGGATTAGCGAACTAGGATAGTCGCAGGTGATTTGCATTCGCTCTAAAACCCAATCGCGGCGCTTTTTGGCATTGTCTGGATTTCTTCTCGGGTTGTGACGTGATGGGGCCTGAGGGAGGCC
Organism: Crocinitomicaceae bacterium; assembly: GCA_047624385.1. Classification (GTDB taxonomy): domain Bacteria; phylum Verrucomicrobiota; class Verrucomicrobiia; order Verrucomicrobiales; family Akkermansiaceae; genus Rubritalea. The sequence continues at coordinate 8,316 of JBLHPP010000076.1, read as the reverse complement.
CGCTAACAATGCTGTCTCGGCGAGTGAGAGTTCGCCAAGTTCTTTGCTGAAATAGTGTAGTGACGCCTGCCGTGGGCCCTGAGTTAGGTTGCCGTAATCGAGGTGATTTAAATAACAGGCTAGAATTTCGTCCTTGGTGTAGCGCATCTCCAGATGCCTAGCGCTGAGAGCTTCTATCACTTTTGTCTTGAAGGTTCTGGAAGGTGAGTCCGTGGTCAGTTTGATAGTTTGCTGGGTGAGAGTTGACGCGCCACTCACTAACCAACCCGCTTCAATGGAGTCTTTTACAGCTCGGATGTTAGCCAGTATATCGACACCAGCATGGTGGTAGAACCGTTTATCTTCGGCTGCTAGAGTGGCATCTATCAGCGCCTGGGGAATGCCATCGAGCGGGGTAGACTCGCTGAGGTAATAGTCCTCACGAGCTTGGTGGTGGAGTGGGTTTCCTTGATTATCGAGAATCAGAACCGACGGTGCTGGCCCAGCGAGGGCGTCTTTATTCAATGGGAATGCCAGAGGTGCGATGTACCAAAGTGTCAGGCAGAGCGCTGAGATCGTGGCCATGATTCTTAGAGAAACCCTCGCGGCTCGATGCCGTGATAGATGGTTTCTGTCCAAGAATACCTGGCTAAGAAGAATCATGAATATCAGATCGTTAGTGCTACTCGCCAGCAGTGGCTGCCTTATTCACGGTGGTGAAGGTATGGGCTTCGGAGAGTCCGTATTGTGATGGATTATACATGGATTCCACCTTTGCTGGTGGAGCATGCACTGTGCCAGCTGCAGTGACGCGTGCTAGATAGTGGATTTCTTGTTTTTTCGCTCCCCATGAACGGTTTAGGAAAAAGAGTGTGCGCTCATTTCTGAATTCACTGCGAGAAATTCGATAATTCCGTTTTAGTCGTTTGCTGTGAATGCTCGATTGTGAAGCAAAGTCGTCATTGACCGATTCAAGGATACTAGGCAGTGGGTCATCGATGGAGACATACATAGCATTGGCTGGGATGCCTACAGTCAATGTAACCTGAACCAGATCACCAACTTGCGGTTGATCTAGCTTGCTGGCTTCGCCTTTGTCGTTGATCCGCTCGTAACGACGCGTGATAGTGATGCCGTCGTTAGAAATTGGACCAGATGGAGCAATTTCCGGCTTTGATGCCACCAAAATCCGGGCGTAAGCCTTGCCATTGGATGAGGCGGTGAGGGTTTTTCCTTCGTCTAGCGGCAGACGAAGGAACTGGAGTGGTTTATCCTTGGTGAGTTTGATTGTTTTGGTTCCGGTACTGGTTTGAAGCTCAATGCTGCTATCCGGCCGGCCTGACTCTACAAAGCGGGCGTAGGCTGCCATGGAATGCATTGCCCAACCATTGACCCAAGTAGTGCGCCAATGTCCTTGTGGGTTTCGCTGATTGAGTAATTCCTGCATGATTTTCTCAGCCTGGATGTCACGCGGCGCTATAGTTGACCATGCGAGCAACTGGACTGGAATATCACTGCGGTAGCGCATCCAATGGCCTTTGGTTGTCGCGACTCCAGTTTCGCTGATGAGTTCTGTAGCTAGTTTTGAGCTGCCTCCACTGTGGTGGAAGGCAAGTGCTAGGAAACTACGAGCGGAAGTGCTGAGCTCGTGGCGCTGAGTGTATAGCTTGTTTTGCGTGGCTTTATCGGCGGCACCAGCCAGAGCTAAGACGTAGAGCGCGCGGGCACGAGTGTCATTATCCCAAGAGCGATAATTACCATTTTTGACTGGGTTCCTAGCAATCGAGGTTAGGTAGCTAGAGAGGGCTTCTATAGATTCCTCAGGAGCTTTTGCCCCTTGTTCTAGAGCAAGTAATATCCCCATGCCACCATAGACGCTAGCCCAGTCTTCCGATTTTTCACCGCCAGGCCAATAGGCGAGACCGCCGTCAGATGTCTGCATGCTGAGGAGTCGATCGACACCTTTCTGGATGGCTTCCTTTACTTGATCTGCTGATTTATCGGAGAACCCTGGAACGATCCCTTTGAGGTCGCGCACCGCAAACCATGGGATCATGCTAGAGGTGGTTTGTTCCACGCAGCCATAAGGATACTTGAGTAAATAGTCTGAGGCTCCACCAGCTTCGAGAAGGAGTGAGTTAGAGAACTCCAAATCCATGTGACCTCGGCCATTCATAATGATGGGTGTCATGTTTGCTACGAGGTTTATTGGGGTGTTGCTATCGAGTAGCGCAAAGTCTGATTGGTGTAACAATGGCCGTGGGTAGGCGATGTTAAAGGTATTCTCTATGCCGTCGCTGAGTTGCTTCTTGAGAGCAACGGTGAGTTGCTGATTTTCAAGAGAGCGGGGGCGCGCTGACCAGGACCAGGTTGTTTCGCCAGTATTGATAAAGCTAACGGGGAAGCTCAGAGTCGCCGAGCTATTCGGTTTCAGCTGAACCATCTTAGTCAGTGTGTTGTTCGTTCCCTGGGTGATGGCACAAAGGCTGTCAGCCTTGAGTGTTATATCCCACACACCTTCGTAGTTGCTGGTGTTTTCAATCAGCACTTTGGTTTCTAGACTGTCTCCTTCATGAGCAAAGCGTGGTGGCTTTGGTTCTAGCATGATGTCCTTATTGACCATAAACGATGATTCGTTGGACCCGAATTGGTCGCCAGCGCGGTGAGCGATCGCGATGATTCTGTAGCGTGTTAGTGTGTCTGGAGTTTTGAATGTGGCTGAAAACCGGCCTTTAGCGTCGGTGCTTACCGTTGGAAACCAGGCGGCGCATGGATCGAAGTTTGTCCTATTCTTGGTAGCATCCTGGTCCATCTCCATCATCGGAGCTGCAACGCCACCGCCACCGATGGTGAAGCCTTTATTACCCATATAGCGATGGTCTGGATTGTCATCGATGAGATAGCCGAGTGATGCACCTGTCCTGAGTGAAAGCTGGAGTGGGGAGTGGAAGAATCTGAGTGGGTCAGGAGTGGTGAATCCCGTGACGGCCAGTGTTCCTTCGTCTTCAGCAAAGAGAACCACCTCTGCGTCCTTGCATGGTTTACCGAGATGGTCTTTGATCACGCCGGTGAGGGTTATTTCCTGGCCCGGGAGAACACTGGAGCTGGGCTTATCGATAACCACTGCGAGCTCTTTGCTGCTGTCCGTGACTTTAATTTCACAGAAACCTAACTTGAGTGCCGGTTGCTTGAACTTCCTTGGGCTAACATCTGAGCCTCGAATAATCAGGACTGAGACAAATGCGTTGGGTGCGAAGCCCTCGGTGATAGGGAACTCAAGGACTGGGTTGTCAGCTTTGAGCTCTCGGCGAAAACTCTCGATGACACCTTGGCGCTCGACCGTGACCAATGCTGTGCCTTCGATCGGAGTCATCACGAGGATTCGGGCAGTGTCGCCAGGCTTATAATTTTTCTGCTCGCTCACGAGCTTTATCCGCAAGCCATCTTCGGTGGCCCATGGATATTCGTTGCTACCATAGACGTAATAGCTAGAGGCGGTGCGAGTAGCGTGACCTCGGGCATCGGTGCCATTGAGAGTGAAGATGTAACGACCGGACTTTTCTGGGCTAAATGCGTACGGACTAGATTTCCCAGCGAGCAATTGAAACGACTCAGTGCTGATCTTTTCGGTACGTTTCTGGTTATTAGTTCGGGTGGTGCCGTCTTTAGCTAACACCTTGACTGACTCGTAGTATTCACGTTCGATTTCTAATTCGATCGTCTGAGTCTCGCTAAGGAATTCTCCCTTAGTATTGACCGCGACTATATTGAGTTTTTTTTGATTACCCACACGGATGAGTGTGTCACTTCTCTGGATTCCGATGAAATAGTCAGCGGGGTAGTAGGTTGTACTGCGTTCGGTGCTCAGTGTTTGATCGCGTGAGTCGGTGATTTCAGCTGTGATGCTGATGTGCTGTGGAGAGGGGAATTCAACTTGTGGGATAGCTGCAGTGATCGATGCCGCGCCGTCGACTGATAGGGTGGCTGTGCCATTGGTGCTCTGGGTGTCGTGAAATCTATTAGCATCGCCGTATCCGAAGTAGTGACTCCAATAGTACGGGTCGTAGTCGCGGTGGTCACCAAATTGGAAGTCGCGGAATTTCTTCGGGTAGAATCCGATTTGTGATGAGGATGCGTACCAATGTAATGTGCCTTCCGCCACTGGTGTCCCTTGGTAGTAGTTCGCTTCGATATCAAACTGGATGTCCTTATCTGCGATGGATGGAGCAGGGAGGTTGGGTTTGAGTTCAAAGGCATTGCGACGGAAATCCTGAACTTGGAAACTGTGGCTAAACGATTTGTCACCTTTGACCTCTTTGCCTGTCAGAGTACAGCGCAGAGTGAACTGACCCACTAGCCCTGCGGGTAAGCTAAAGCTATGGTTAAACCCTCCAGCCTTACTAATGCTGAGGTCAGTGGTGGCGATCTCTTTGTTCCGGGGATCTCTGATAGAGAGGCGTATAGTCGGCTGGCCACTGTTGCGGATGGCATTGTCATGGAACTCACGCACGATCCCTTTGAGCCGCACAGTCTCACCTGGGCGGTAGAGGTTTCTGTCGGTAAAGATCATCACCTTGTGCTGCCAGAAGTCGGCTGAATTCCAGGCAAAATCTACAGGAAACCTCCACATCGACACGGTGGACAATGAATTATCAAATGTGACAGTAAACTGATCGTCGCTGCTGCGAGCGATGAGATGTCGATCTTCTTTGGAGCACTCAATCACGGCTAGACCGAGAGCGTCAGTCTTGGCGGAATGGAGTTTACTGGTGTCTTCTCCATACATGCTGAGGTTCACCCCGCTCAGAGGCTCGCCTGTTTCTAACGAGTAGGCGTAGATCCAAGCTTTCTTATCATTAAGTTTCCACGCGAGCCCGATGTCAGTGAGTTGCACCAGCGACTGGACGCGGCGCTTGAGTGAGGCTTTCTTATCTAGCCTTGCCTTTGGTTGGCCAGTGACTGAGATGAAAAGCGTGGCATTGCGCAATTCTTTAGGGAGAATTTCATCCCATGAAAGATGGATATCTCTTGAGGTGTCCACAGCATTTTCTAGCAGGATGACATCATCATAGACAGTCGTACCGCTAATCACTTCGAACGGTAGTGGCGCGGTGTCCTTGACATCGTCGTAATCGTGGCCGTTGCCTGAGTAGTGGCGGTAGCCTTGAGTTGCTCGGATAGCTTGCTCGTTACTGAGTGACTTTATCTGCACCCGCACCTCACGCATATTTACTGTGTTGATTTTAAATGTCCTGTCACCTTTTGCCAGTTGAGCTGAATCGTAACTGGCCATGGCAACACCAGACTGGACGTAGTGGAATTTCACGTCGGTGCTCATTGGTCTGCCGAGCATCAATCCGTTCTTCGCTTCAAATTCTTTATCGACAGTGACTTTCCAATCATCCCGTCCCTTGAAGTCTCCAGTAATTTGTAGGGTGTCATTATAGCGGCGGGTGAAGGCTAAGTTCTTGGGTGATGGAGAAACGTGGATAACCTCTTTTAGTAGCTCTAAATCTAACTTCTCAGGTAGATCACCATTAAATTCGACATAGATCGACCGCGCTCTGTCTGCGAATACCGCTGGAATTATTTTGTCTATTTTAAAGGGATCGATGTCCCAGATGAAGTAGTTGTTGTCCGCTTTGGTTTTGTCGGTGGCTGAAGCATTGGGGGTGTTTTTCTTCATCACCAATTTCCAGTCTTGGCCACTGGATAATGGGTGTTTTGGTGTGACAATGAGCCCATTAGAAATGGCTTGATTGCTCTCCCACTCAGTAGACTTCGTGACATCAATACCCGAGCGCTTTTTCAGCACGTTTTGAAACCTTTGCTGCCAGCTAGGCTTGATGTAGTAGGTGCTCTCTAAGTCCGACCATTGTGCTTGTCGCACTGCTGCTGGTGCCGCAGTGCCTGCCTTGTTAATGTAGTAAAATTTACTTTGGACCTTACTTTGATTGATGTCATCGTTGAAGCGCAAATAGCTATTTGGCATCCGATTATTAGTCTTGCTGTAGCGTCTATGGTAGGTCGTTTTAAAGTCTGGGGTGGCACTCACCTTGAGCTTCACTTGGGGGATAGCATTTCCATCTTCGTAGCTGATTCCGCTCGCTGTGCTAAAGGTGTATTGCGTGCCTAATTCAGGAACTTCGCTTGGGTAAAACTGAGCTATATTACGCTGCGTCCATACGATCTTACCCTTCAGCTCCGGGCTTGTTTTAAGATGCGCGTTAGCTTGCGGCTGATTGAGTTGGTCTTTAGCTACTACCGAGTGCTCAAAAATGAGTTCGTAGCGGGTTTCTGGTAATAACTCAGAGGAACTGAGATTGAGGATAGGCTTCGCCAAAAGGAGTGGCGCTGACAACAGGGTGGATATTAATAGGAGGGCTTTCATTAGACTTTGTGGATTGTTCTAAACTCTAGATACGTATCCATAGCTTAAATAAATTACACTAAATGTTAAAAAAACTGCAATTAGGTTTATTGGGCCTTAGACATTATCTCGGATCAGCATATATTGCTTGTGGCGTTGGATGATTCGAAAGAGCGAATAGAGCGAAATTATAAGATAGAACAGGATGCCAACCTTACAGCCATTGATGAATTGTGTGAAGTCGCCCACAGCATGGATACCTGCCATGACGTAGCCTGGCGAGAAGTCCATCGACAAGGGTGAGAATCCATAGATGAAGCTTGAGGCGTCTTCTCCAAAGCTCCATGCAGAAAGTAAAAGCGCGATAGCTAAGGGGATAACCCAAGTGAAGCAGGCTATCGTGGCTGTGAGTTTTTTACCGAGGTGTTCGAGCGAAAACCCGTGGGCGAGAAGGGTAGTGATAGAGACGGCTACGAGCATGACATCCACCGGTGTCCACGAGGCGTTTGCTATAAATTTGGCGACCTGGGGCGAGCCCGATAGGTGATCGCTATAGGTTAGCCAAGCAGCGGTGGTGATGGCTGTTATTATGATACTCGTAGGAACCCCACTCGCTGAGTCAGAGGCGACGGCATAGGGGGATTTATTTTGATTTTTCCTCTCCCGTAACCCGGCGAGATAGCGAAATTTATCAGGAGTGTAGATGTACTGGAGTAGGATAGCAAAAGCGAAGCCGATGAGTCCGTAGAGTGATAGCACTGCGGCTGCAATAATCTCCACATTATCGGTAAGTGTCTGTTGTAAGACGGCCATCTGCGGTGTCCTAGCTTGGATCTTCACTTCAAGTATCGAGCCATTCGATGTGCTTGCCCAGATTCCACCAAGGATGATAACGTGCAGAGTGGTCGCTATTGCCACACACTGTAGCTTACTCAGGAGGTGTGAACTTTCTAGTCGCCAGCGACGGAGCATGAGGCTGTAGAATATCCAGCCGATCAAACATTGGAGTACAATACAATAGACCGTGTGAGACACCTCCCAATTATAAAATAACGCGTACTGGTCATGCTCGAACCTCTTGAACTGAGGGAGCATTTTGTTAGCAGCTGCGAAAAGTGCAGGGCGGATCGTCAAGTACTCGAAAATAACGAATCCGAAGTTAGAGAGCTGGGGGAGAGCGAAATAGAGCATTGCCACTAGACCCTGGGAGATGAGCGCGGAAAAGCGTTTTCCCATGATGAACCCGACCGACATAGCCAGTAGGTAGAACATGAAGGTTGAGGTGAAGAGTACAGCGTAGACGGGTACCCAGATTTCGGCAGGTATATTGCCATTGATGATGATGATGGCTGTGACCGGTAAGGTCAGGACAAAGTGGTAGAATTGTCGAATGGGTAAACCAAATAGGTACCCAATAATTTTGGTCGATGGGCTGAGGGGAGTGAGCCGTTGGTAGGTGAGGACTTCATCTACTGACTCTCTGGCCATCCCGGCTGCTACTTCTCCAGTGCCCACAAAGTTGAGGATAAAGATTTGCAGGAATATTAATAATCCAAATGGATAAGCGGCAGTTTGCTCGAAAGTCAGATCAGTCTGAGTGACCGTGTAGCCGAGCGCCATGAAGTAGAATATGAAAGACGATCCACCGTAGAGTAACGCCCCAGTTATGAGTGACGACAGCCGTAGCTGTGAGTGGCGGTAACGGTGGAAAATAGGATTCCTCGCTAAGTTCCAATATTGAGGTAGATCCTTGAGGTTTTCAGCTTGTACTTTGTCTGACATGGTTGTTAGGGCAACAGTGGTTAGTGGCCGTCGTATTCTAGATCTAGCAGGATTTCTTCCAGGCTTCGTCGACGCTCGTTGACGCGACAAACGAGATAGCCCGCGGCGACCATTTTTCTAAGCAGGTCTGCGAGATTCGAATCTTCTCCTTCGTAGTGGAAACTATAATTCTTGGCATCTTGGCC
>JBLHPP010000075.1:0-9737 GCA_047624385.1 Crocinitomicaceae bacterium | reverse complement strand
TGGCTCGCCAGTCTCAGCAATTGTCATAGCACCATCTACAAGGAAAGACACTTGCTGAATGTCCGTTATGAGAAAATTTGTAGGTGTCCAGCCTCCACCACCCCAAGATTCATGAAGCCACTGCTGAGGCGCATTGAGATCTCTCGGACCAACACGTATGTTGACGGTCTGAAGGGTGTTGCCGTCAGACGAAAAGTTCATTGTGAAGTTTGTGTGGCTTACATCATCAGTCGTTGAAAAGTAAAATAGACGGAAGTTTGCATTGGCTGGACCACCGTTGTTTGTGGGGGCATAGCCTGCGCGAGCCACGATGAGCTGAAGTTCACCGGCAGCGTCGTTAATAGGAGTGTATCGGTAAGTGATGCGCTCAGTTGTAGATGGCCAAACAACATCGACTGCTGAGTTGTCTAGCATCTGACGCGGGTCTAGTACGGATAAGTTAGTGAAACGTACAGCGCCTTCTTCACGCTGTCCGTTTTTCAATGCTGATTGTGAAGTCGCGGATCTGACAAATTCCAAGGCAATAGTATTTGGCTCTAGCGTGAGCAGCAGTCGGTTCAGTGACTTAGGACGCACTGTGGCATCGGATTTGTCACCACCACCACCACCACCGCAGTTAGTGAGAGACGAGGTTGCTAATACGGCTGTAGTTACAAGAGCCAGCTTGAATATTGATTTTAGGGATGATAGAATTTTCATCTGAAAGATTGATATGTAGAGATTTTTTTGCAGCCTCAGGTTAGAAGCTCTGGTAGTAAATATTTCTACTCCCTCAAAGTCAATGGTAATTTTTAGGCCGGATTGTGGTTATTAGCTTAAAGTATAAGCATACAGTCACCGTAGCTGTAGAATCTGTAGTTGTTTTCAACCGCTTCTTTGTAGGCCTGCATAGTGAGATCTTTACCAGCAAAGGCGCTGACCAGCATGATGAGTGTGCTCTTGGGAAGGTGGAAGTTAGTCAAAAGTCGGTCGACGACGGTGAACTCGAAACCAGGGTAGATGAAGATGTCTGTCTCACCCTGGCTCTGGCTCAATGTTTTTGATTGGCGTCCGAGACTTTCAAGCACCCTTGTACAGGTGGTGCCTACGGCGGTAACACGTTTGGATTTATTGATGCGCTGGGCTGTCTCGGTGCTGACTGAGTAGCGTTCAGAATGCATGTCATGGTCTTCAATGAGTTCGGCTTTGACTGGCCGGAAAGTGCCAATGCCTACGTGGAGTGTGAGGAATGTGTGGTGGATCTTTTCTAGCACCTCTGAGGTGAAGTGGAGTCCAGCTGTCGGCGCGGCAATCGCACCTTCCTCTTTAGCAAATACAGTTTGATAGCGATCTAGGTCTGAACTGTCGCTGTCACGTCCCATGTAGTGGGGAAGCGCGAGGGAGCCATGTGCATGGATATCAATTTCTTTGTCCCACTCTATTATGCGATTGCCGTTTTCACGGATTTCAACAACGGTACCAATAGCATTACCGACTTCGATATTGCGACCGACCTTCATTTTTTTCCCTGGACGCACCATGCAATCCCATAATCTCGGATTTGGGCGATTCGTGACGACGAGCTCGATGGAGCCGTCATTTGAGAAAACGCGGGCGGGGATTACCTTGGTGTTGTTGAGTACGAGTAAGTCATCTGGGGTAAAGTACTCATGAATGTCCGAAAATTGGCGATGTTCGATTTTTCCTGTATCACGATGAATGACTAACATGCGTGAGCCGGTTCGCTGCTCAAGGGGACGGCTAGCGATTAGTTCATCGGGCAGGTGGAAGTCAAAATCGTCGGTGCGAAGGCTCATGGCTTGGTTTGAACCTAGATTTACTGAAGATTCAATGTTGAAGTGTGTGCATGGAGCTTTAGTGTCTGACTTGTGCAGATGACTGGGGCAGACAGAATCGAGGTGGATGGTAAATTTTTTAGTCGTGGAGGTGATCGCATCTTCCTGCGGAGTGTTACCTATGGGCCATTTCCAGAGCCACAACCGGATCATAGCTCTGAGTTGTTGCGTGTGAGGTCTGCGGGGTTTAATGCTATTCGAATCTATGATCTGCCAAGTGTCGCATTACTCGATGCAGCTCAGTCCTCGGGTATATGGGTTTTTGTGGGCTTAAGTTGGGACTGGGAGTGCGTATTCTTAGGTGCTAATCAGATTTTCGAGCAAGCAAAGCTCAATGTGCGTGAGGAGTTGATGAGGTGGGGAGGGCACCCGGCTGTGGCTGGTTGTTACATAGCGAATGAAGTGAGGCCAGATCTGGCGCGATGGATGGGGGAGGAGTCGGTCCGGCTGGCTCTAGAAGAATTGATCGAGTGGGTTAAGAGCCTGGCCCCGCATTTGTTGGTTGCTTATGCCAGCTATCCCACCTCTGAGTTCCTCGAGCCAGCCAATGCGGATTTCACAGCGATGAATGTTTATTTGGAGAGCTCTGAGGACTATGTTAAATACCTAAGGAGGCTGCATCACCTGGCGGGGGATAGACCCGTGGTGATTTCTGAATTTGGTGCGGATTCATTGAGCTTAGGCGAGCAAGCGCAGGCTGAAATTCTCTCGTGGGGGCTACATCTGGCGCAGCAAGAAGGAATGGCAGGATGGACTTGTTTTAGTTGGTCAGATCGTTGGCAGAATGGAGGGGCCTTGGTTCAAGGGTGGGCATTTGGGATTACCAACAGTGATGGAGATGCCAAACCTGCGCTAGAGTTAGTCGGCGAGGACTGGCTGCCTGATTTCCACACGCCTAAAATTTCTGTCATCATTTGTGTTTATAATGGAATGGATCGTATTGGCCATGCCCTGGAGTCACTGAGGCGGCTACGCTACCCTGACTATGAAGTGATAGTAGTCGATGATGGTTCTAGTGATGGAACCCTGAATTTGGTGGCGCAATATGCTGAGGTCCGCTTGATAGCTAGTGTGCATGCTGGCTTGAGTGTGGCGAGAAATCTAGGTGCGGCCACGGCCATGGGGGCTATTTTGGCCTATACCGACGACGACTGTATGGTGGATCCAGATTACCTATTCTGGTTGGCTAAGGCGTATGCTGAAAATGACTGGGATGCATGTGGTGGTCCAAATATTCCTCCTGAGCCTGAATGTGAAGATGAGGCAGTTGTGGCCAGTTCTCTTGGGGCACCGAGTCATGTGATGCTCGACGATGTTGAAGCTGAGCATATTCCTGGCTGCCACTTGAGTGTCAGAGTGGAGGCATTTGAAGCAATTGGAGGTTTCCGAGCCCAATACCGGGTGGCTGGAGATGATGTGGATTTCTGCTGGAGGTTGAGAGACTCGGGTTACAAGATTGGCTTCCACGGGGCGTCTTTCGTGTGGCATAGGCGGAGAGCCACTCTCATGAGCTATTTTAGGCAGCAATGGGGGTACGGAAAAGCGGAGGCCATATTGATGCGCGATCACCCAGGTAAGTTCTTTAGAGGCGGAGGAGCGCGGTGGGAGGGTTGTGTTTATACCGGTGCTGCCAAAGGTGCCGACTCTGGCTCTGTCATTTACCATGGTCCTTCGGGGTTAGCTGGGTATCAAATTTTCTGGAACCACATGATGCCCCAGAGGCGAGTGCATGCTCTGTTTGGATCAACTAGAGTAAGAATGAAGCGAGCTCTAGCAAACATGGTTCAGCCTATTGTGCGCAGGGCCGCGCGCTGGAAGTATGGTCGTGAAGTAGCCCAAAGCTTACCACGGGAGTTAGCTGAGAAGCCTACAGGGAAGAGTCGAGAGTTAGGTTCTATTTTAGAAGTCACTCTGCCAACTCGTGAGGAAGATTATCGTTCAGTAGTCTTAAACTTATTAGCCTCTGAAGGCTGGGAATGTACTGGGGACTTTGAAAAGTGGGACTTGGTGAAAGGAGAATCTTGGGTATTAACCGCAAGCGAAATGATTGGTCGTGAGTGGTGGTGTGTTAGGGTTCGCTTCCTTGCACCACTATGCGATCATCATCAGCTTGAACGCGCCCTTTTGAGAGGTTTGGATGGTGAGTGATTGTGAATTTTAACGCTAATAACTATGTTTTATCTATTGGAATTCCCTAGGTGGTAGCCAACGCAGAACATAGAATGACAGATAAGCTAGCTGGAACGTTACCATCGGCGGATCCAGTACCAGTGGTGGTAATTTTATTGTGAATGGAACGACTGATGCCTTTGGCTACATAGCACTCAGTTCATGGATGGCCAACAGCTTCACTGCTGGCGTAGCTGGCGGCTAAAAGTAATATACTGAGCAAGTATAGTATTTTGGTCATGATTATTAGTAGCCAGAAATTTGCTTTTTAGGGTGAGGTGGCGAGGAGAGAAAGGGGGGTAGGATGGCATTACTCTCCCAGCAACTTCTTGATCGTAGGTTCCATGGCTTCTGCCCATGCGCGGTATCCTTTTTCGTTAGGGTGCAGGCCGTCAGGCATGAGTTCCTTGATCAGCATTCCGTTGTCATCAAGAAACGTGTGATTGATGTCCAGCCAGTGGACGACCTTGTTGTCGGCATACGTGCGAATGATTTTGTTGATCTCGTTATTGCGTATCCTACCGATATCCGTCGGTGTTGCACCGCGCGGGAAGGTCGCCATCAGCAGTATCTTCGAGTTTGGAAGGCGTGTGTGGATTTCCTTGAGGAGTGCGAGGATGCCATACGCGGTATCTTTTCCTTTGTTCTCAGGTTTACCCCTGTTGTTGGTGCCGATCATTACCAGCACCAGTTTCGGGTTTCCACCTTCGAGGCCGCCGTGCTGGAAATGCCATAGCATGTGCTGAGTCCTGTCCCCGCTGGACCCGATATTACAGCCATTGCGTTTGGCGTAGTATTCGTCCCATACCTTCCTACCGGTGCGCCCCCAGCGGAATACAATGGAATCGCCGACCATCAGCAGGTCGACTTCGCGGTCCCTGACCCACGACTTCCTTTGTTCGTGGTGTTTCATCCACAGTTTCCAACCGGTACTTACCGGCCGAGACTGCGCCTGAGTAGCTGGAACATCTTTCTTGTATGATGGATTAGCCCACGCTGTGCTTGGGTCTTTTAGGGTTGCGTCTAACCCAGGGTCGCTGATCTTCGGAGGGATTTCCGGAGCATCTTTCTCGGCCGCGAATGCGCTGGATACGAACATAAAAGCAGTGAATGCTGTTAGGAAATAGTGTGTGTGTTTCATTTTTTTAAGTTAGTTGTGGTTGTGGGCATTATGCTGGATGGAGAAAGGGGGAGTACTATTCGTTAGGCGCGACCTTGCCCCATCCCAGACAATAACCCAGAATTGTCACTCTCGACCACTACCCTTGATTTAAGGTAGAACATTTAAGGTGTTGATCCGAATTATCGGTAACGGAGAGCACAAATGTATCATTGGGTTGGATAAACCCGACTGATGATGGGGCGTGGTAGTACTTTTGGTAGCGCTTTGCTATACTTAGCCTATTCCTAGAAACAAGAAACGCTGCGAACCTTTATGGTTGCAGCGTTTGCTTAAGATGGCGGGCCGGGAGGGATTCGAACCCTCGGTGACATCACTGCCACACACGCTTTCCAGGCGAGCTCATTCGACCACTCTGACACCGACCCCTTTTATCTTAATATGTACCTCTTTCGAGGTGGGCGGAAGCTAACGAGCGATTTAGTTGATGGCAATGCTTTTTTTGCAAAAATCTAGATTGGTTTTTGACGGGGGAGAAATACGCACTTAGATGAGTGTATGGCTGCAGGAGATGAGGTGATAGTATTGATGGATAATGGCTCATTGCGGGCAGGGGCGACTATCCAGTTGCGTGTTTTGGCGGAGGCGCTGAGTGGCAATTTGCAGAAGCCTGTGCATCCAGTTTCGTTGTTGCATTCGAGTAAGCTAAATCCAGCGGATACGGATGGGGTGGCGGCTCAGACCTTGGTGCCTTTCATGCGAGCTCAGAGGGACTTAGGTAAACACAGCTTTACCATCATTCCTTTGTTCTTTGGTCCGAGTGGTGCGCTGGTGGACTACCTGCCGAAGCGGGTGGGTGAGTTGAGGTTAGAAGGCTGGGAGGAACTGGAGGTGGCTATTGCCCCGACATTGGTACGGCAGGAGGATGCTCGTGTCGCAGAAATCATGGCGTCGCTGGTACACGAAAAAATGGATGCATTGAGGTGGGCTCATGCCAATGTGGCGATGTGTGACCACGGGACGCCAGCGAAGGCTGTGAATGATGTGCGCGGTATGGTGGCGAGCCAACTGCAAAGCTTGTTAAATGAGAGACTGAGCCAAGTAACAGCCTGTTCTATGGAACGACGCGAGGGGGGAGAATATGATTTCAATGAGCCTTTGTTAGAGAATCTTCTCGGTACAGAGGGTTATGAGGAGAAGGTGATCGTGTCGATGTTGTTCGCTGGACCAGGTAGGCATGCTGGGGCGCAGGGGGATGTGGCCGAAATCTGTGAGGCGGCTAAGGTGAAGAACCCTAGGTTAGAAGCTGAGATGACAGCGTTGGTCGGGAGTAAAGTGGGGGAGTTGGTGGCTATTCTTGCGGATCGCTACCATGAGCTTCGCGTTTCTTCTTAGCGGCTAGTAGCTCTTTTTACCTTTTGAGGAAGGCTGGCCATTCTGAGCTTGAGATACCTTTAGTGCCGCCAGAGACCATGATGACTTCTCTGCTGTCAGATACGCGGCCACTGTGCGTGAGTGGAATTTTATCCCATGCGATGGCCATCCCTCTGTCATTTTGATTGAGGCCATTGACGCAGTACTAGGAGTTGTGCTCGGGCTTTATATAGCCATGTTTGGCATAAAATTTTTCAGTAGTATCTAGATCGCCAGCTTTACCGATGATGAGGTCAAAAAACTCTAGGTCTAGCGAGCCAGAGTCGATTAGTTGTGTCAGAGCGAGTTTGTGGGGATCATCTGAGTTGGGGAAGTTGCCATCATTTTCTGCTGCGTAGCTGAATAGATAAGGGTAGAGAATCTTCGAGCAGCAGTGAGTATGACCATATGGGTACTGGCTTTTGTCGTAGCTCCGGACGCTGACTGCGACGGTAGTGATAATAGCCAGACAGATGAGGATTATGTATTTCCTCTTCTTCGACATGAAGTGAAAACTAACAGAGAATGTGACAGCATGGGAAGGGTGTTTTACCAGGGAAATCTACTAGTCACACATTGTCTGAAGAAAAACATTCGATTTATTGAACTATAAAGGATCTTGCCAATCGTCAACTCTCGATGAAGGGCTATGGACCAATGGCACTTAGTTGGGAGTAGTAGTCGTCAATCTGTGAGTTTGAAGATTTAGAAATTATGGAGAGTAGCATCTAGCGAGTGTCTAGTAGCCGGCAAGCGTTCACCTGACACTTGCTACCAGCCACATGCTACATGCCACATCGCTCAACACACTCCTGAATAGGCTTAACCAAGTGCCATTGGTCACATAGGACTTATAAGTCTTATGAATCTAGAATCCATATGGTCTTCACATTCCAAACTTGATCCGTATAATATATGTTCTTGTGAGCATATATTATGCCATCCGTCTACCAACCCCGCCGAGTCCGAAGCTCCAGCAGCTGGATCGCCGGCTGCGTCTGCCATGATGTTCCTCACCGCCAGTTCGTCTTCACCATCCCCAGAGTCCTACGTGGCATCTTCCGTAAGCGCCGCTACCTCCTTACTCTTTTCCATACCTCCTCCGCCACACCTTCGGTGACTACCTCATCTTCCCCGTCCACCGCCGCCCTTCGACATCGAAACCATGGAGCCCACCGAGCCGCCCTGGCAGGCGATCAAGTAATGGATCCCCGATGACGAACCGGATCTGAACTGGTTCAACCAGGAAAGGGGTCCCACCGGCGCTGGACCCGAGTGCTTCGACCAAAGCCCAAATTGGAAGCCCGTAGAAACCCAGCTCGGAGATGGCCGCACACTGGTTCTCGAAGATTCATGACTCCGCCCAAAGGAGTTCGAGAACAATCGCTGCCAAAACGCCCCTCACAAAAAGCGGCTTGGGAAACTGCGTTCACGAGTATCAAATAAGACAACGAATCGACTCATCAAGTGCCTCAATTTAAACTACTAACAACTTTTTGAGATTTCACCATTGCCAGACCACTGCTCACCCGTCAATCTTCGTCTTTTTTAACCCCTATTTCCTCCTCGCATAATGCTCTCGACCACTTCTCTTAAAAAGCAAATTCCTAGCAGTAACCTGATAACCTTATGATTCACTCCATTACCACTTTCTTCTGCCCTTCGTTCTGCTGTATGGCTTTTCTCTGCGCTACTTCTCTTGCTCACATTTCCGCATCCCCCTTCACCATCGCGGTGATCGGTGACCAGCAGGTTCCTGCGAGAAAAATAGAATTCTACCCATCTTTCACTGCCCAGACTAGCTGGATTGCCGCTAATGCCAAAGCAAATAAGATCCGCTTCGTCACCCAGGTGGGAGATATTATCGAGCACGGTAACAGCATTACCCAGTGGGATCTTGCTGAGAGGGCTATGGTGAAGCTAGACAGAGCCGTTAACGCAGACGGAGGCAAAGGGATTCCTTGGAACGTGAACTACGGGAACCACGAAGAGGATAAATCCCAAGCGGGAATCGACCCAGCAGGTGCTTGGGCTCATAACTACCGAAAGTATTTCGGAACCAGCGGTACTCCTTCGGCACACCGTTATGCCAGCCAGCCAGAATATAAAGGAGTAAGCTCTAACGATCTGAACACCTATCATATAATTAAGTCATCGAGCGCTGCTGCTGCGAGGGAATACCTGATGCTCAATCTGGAATACGACGCTCCGGGACATATACCTGGATCATCGCCAGATACTGCGGATGTGCCTGCTTTTGATGCAATCGCGTGGGCTCAAGGAATCATCGACGCCCATCCAGGTATGCCTACTGTTGTCACGACTCATGTGTTTGAGGGCTCGAAATATGGTCCTCCAAATAGAGCCTACACCGTAGGTCCTGGTCGCAATAGCCAGATCCAGATCTTCGATAAACTGGTGAAAAATAATTCTCAAATATTCATGGTCTTTAGCGGCCACACTAGCCAGGACACTCACAGCGTGAAAAACAATAAAGCGGGTCTCAAGGTGCTGCAAATGGTCACCGACTATAATAAGGTGCGTCCCAACGGTGGAGATGGTTTTTTCAGGCTGGTGGAAATCGACGAAGAAGCAGGCGAGATCAAGGTCAAGACTTACACCCCTGGAGTTCCGCAGAACCCCGAGCCAAGATTCGATATCAGCGCTAATGGGCAGTTCACTATCTCGATGAATTGGGTTACTCGTTTCCCGGCAGTCAAGGGAGATTCTAAAGTCAAATAGCATCAAAAAATGTCGGGTCCAGGGGAGAGTTAACTCCGAGCCGAGCATAACTGTTAATTTTTTATTTGTCACAAATAGTCATATAGGCCACTAACATTTCCCTAATAAATTTCAATTTCGCCTACTACTCCGGTAAGGGGGCCACCCCATACGGTGAACATGAGCCCTACATCGCGCACGAGAGCAACGGCAAGTGTTGACTTGGGGCTCTATGCTTCAGTCTACAAAATAACCGCGTCGACGAAGGGCAATTTTTTCCAAAATGGCGACAGCCTCCACCAACGAGCGCCGCTGATAAGCTGGTCGTGGTTCTGGGTGGTGAGCATCAGAAACCCAACAACACCGGTGGAGCCTTTTACTCGGTCACCTACGGTGGCGTTGCCCTTACCGAAGCCGTGCAAGAAGAGGCGGGAGTCCCCACCTTGGCAATCTTCTACCTCGATAATCCGGAACCAGCG
>JBLHPP010000074.1:0-9746 GCA_047624385.1 Crocinitomicaceae bacterium | reverse complement strand
ATCGCTTGGAAATAACTAAAAATCGAGAGCCTAATTACCTCCGGAATGCGAGTAATTGTGAGATGCTAGCTTATACCTTAGTGACGCTCGCTTTATTTATATAATTTCTGAGCCCCCTCCAGCTCATCACACACAGATTGCACCAGAGATTCTGGCGCAAGAACTTTAGCATTACTACCCCAGCTAAGAACTATCTGAGTCACTTCTGTCAAATTATCTAAAGGGCACCTCCGGCAACTCCCGCTGTCGGTATGTGAGTTATTAATTCTTTAAATTTGCGAGCGTAGCTCGTTTTTGAAGATAGGCCCCCTTCGGGCTGGAAAGCCTTTCTGCGCAAGGCTGCGTTATTCTTCGTTCACGGATAAAAATCCGCTCACTCATCACGCCTAGCCCCGCTTGAAATTATTTCCAGCACCACCAACGCTAGTTGCCGGAGGTGCCCTAAACACATTGTCATCTGAATCTTCTCGCCCAAATCGTCGAGCACCGTGATTTTCTGGCTTGGATGCCATAGTCGTTCTTGTACCAGTCTTGCTGCCCAACCATGAAGCTCGATAACGACTTCGATCGACTCAACTCCATCCGCATTGCCACTCCAAACCCCGATGCCTCCTCCCAAATGCTCTCCAATGCTAAAATCATCAGGCCGTTCAAACCAGGCCTTCAGCACCTTCACGCCAGTCATTCTCTGTAGTGCTAATGTTCGTAATCCATCACGGTTGGGGTCATAACCTATCACATACCACCCTCCAGAGATCTCACCCACATGGTAGGGCTGAATCCTCCTGTGAGTCGATACTACTGCCTTGATCCCTCGGTATCTAAAACTCACTTCATTTTGTTTCAAAACCGCCTCAGCCAGTTTGCCGAATAAAGTTAGATCAGCCTCAATCACCGCATTCTTTTTGATCGCAAACGCTTCATCTAGATCATTCCACCTCAGGCTCACCTTTCCTTCAAGTTGCTGCGACAACCTCTCAAAGGCTGGCTGGAGTGACTCTGCAAGTTTAGTTCCCTGAATCCCCCCCCCATTGCACTGCGAGCTAGGAATAATACGGCTAAGTCCTCTACCTGTAGATCGACCAAAGGAAAATTTTGTAACTCTCCAACAATTTCGTAGCCATGAAGTTGCTGATTATAGTGCAGATCGATCCCCATCTGATCGCGCATGTGGGTGATGTCGTGCTGGATTGTTTTCGGCTTCACCTCAAATTCTTCAGCAAGCTTTCGGCACGACAACTCCCCACACACCTACGTCTCAGCCTACTGTCATCTACGACGCGAGAACAGAATTTTCCAGGTTGATAAAATATCGCTTGCTTAGCATCTAGAATACTTCGATTATGGTAAAATTCATAGTTGGCAAGTTACGCTAAACCGCTAGTTTGTCGACATGCACAAAGCAGCAGCTCTTTCCTTAGCATCCATCATCATAGCCACGACTGGCATCACATCTTGCGGTAACTCTAGTGACAATGTCCAAATTGCTACAGGCCAAGTCGCTCAGGGCAGTAGCGTAGAGGCGAACAAACTCTACAGCCAAGCCAGAGCACTCGAAGCTCAAGGCCGCACAAAAAAGGCAATCAAGACATACGCTAAAGTCGCTAATGGCTACCCTATGTCTCCCGAGGCTCCAGATGCTCGCATCCGTGAAGCCGAGCTTCTCTACGCACAAGGTGACTTACTTAAATCCTTTGAAAAGTACCAATCATTCATCACCCAATACCGTGGCACTTCTCAGTACGACAAGGCTATTCAGCGCCAGTCAGATGTAGCCCACGCTGCCTCTAACGGTGAAATCAAAAATAGTTTCCTCGGGCTCAAATCGGATATCCCCCGCAGCAAGGTGGAAAAGATGTTCATCCAAGTGCGCGACAATGCCCCTTTCGGCCCCACTGCTCCCAAAGCACAGTTCGGTCTCGCTGAAATGTGGCAAACCGACAAAAACCTAGATAAAGCTATCAAAGGATACGAGGACCTTTACGTCCGTTACCCTAAATCATCGCTTGCTCCAGAAGCGCTCTACCGAGTGGGTAACCTACTACTCCAACAGACCGAAGATGGTAACCGCAACCGCGGCAACCTCGACACAGCAAACACGACATTCACAGACTTGACCCTGCTCTACCCAAACAGCAAACAAGCGAAGAGCGCGAAAAAAATTCTTAAGGGAATCAAAGGCTCAGATATCGAGCGTAGCTTCAGTATTGCTGAATTCTACGAAAAGAAGAAACAGTACCCGTCTGCCGCCTTCTACTACAACGAAGTGATCCGCGCCACTAAGTCCGGGTCTGACCTCAACCAAAGGGCCCAGCAGCGTCTCGCAGCACTCCCTAAATAAACTCCATAGCTCTCATGCTTCGTCAACTACTCGCCGCTGCTCTTTGCCTTACTGCTCTTACTTCCTGCGCTGGCTACCAGCTTGGAAATGTTAAGCCGTCCGAGCTCAGCGCAGTCAACTCCATCTCCGTCCCACTTTTTATAAATGAGACCCAGGAACAACGGCTAGCAAGCCTCATGACCAATAGCATGGTCGATGCAATCACCCGCGATGGCACCTACAGTATTGCTTCGGCTGCAACATCTGATGCAGATCTCATCGCGACGATCAAAACGATCGAGTACAGTGAGCGACGCAACGCACGCTTCGATTCACTAAGAGCTACAGAAATGTACATGAAGCTCAAAGTCGAGTGGCAGTTAGTAGACCATCAAAACCGGACGCTTACCTCAGGTAAGGTTACGAGCCGCACACAATTCTCTGTAGACTCAAATCAGCAAACCTCACGCACCAACGCCTTTCCCGATGCTGCTAAAAATGCTGCTGAGCTCATCATGCTCCGTATCGCTAACGGATTCTAACCATGATAAGTTTTGTACCAACACCTATTGGCAATCGCGGCGACATAACCCTGCGCGCTATCGAGGTACTAAAAGAAGTAGACCTTATCACCTGTGAGGACACGCGCCACTCGCGCCCATTTCTCACACACCTCGGGGTTTCTAAGCCCGTCGTAGCACTGCACGATCACAATGAAGCGAGAAAAACCCCCGAACTCATAGAGAAGGCACAACAAGGGACAAACATAGCTGTCATCACAGATGCCGGCATGCCCGCGATCTCTGATCCAGGCTATCGCCTCATGCAGGCGTGTATTGAAAACGAGGTTGAGTACACAGTCCTACCCGGACCCTCGGCGGTACTCACCGCTCTAGTTGGCTCAGGTTTCCCACTACACGCATTTTACTTTGGCGGCTTTCTTTCTGTGAAAAAAGGCAAGCGCACCAAGGCTTTACTCGCAGCAGCAGAATCTCAGCACACCTCACTCTTCTTCGAGTCGCCCCACCGTCTAACTTCCACTCTTGAAATCCTCAGCAAAGAGATACCAGACCACCAGATTTGTGTTGCGCGTGAGCTCACAAAAAAGTTTGAAACCTACCACCGTGGTACGTCCAAAGAGCTTTTTGAGCACTTCAGTGTCCACAAGCCAAAGGGAGAAATAGTTCTTCTCCTCACCCCGAAACCCTGAACATCACCTCACTGAATGCTCAGTTTTTCAACATGCTGGAATAATTCTCGGCACAACTGCGGCGAGCAGGTAATCGACGAAATTGTCGACCTCGGCTTCAGCAATATCGAGCTCAGCCATGGTATGATGATCACCAAGCTTCCCGGCATCATGGAGGCCTTCAAAAAAGGTAAATTCAACTGCTGCGGAGTTCATAACTATTTCCCCTCACCCGTCGAGGTCATGATCGATGCTCCCGATGCATATGAGTACACCTCACACCGGCCATATGACAGGAAACGAGCATTAGAGCTCACTCTCAAAACTCTAGAAATGGCAGCGCGCTTTGAAGCCGACTACATGGTGCTTCACATGGGCTCAGCGCCAATGAATCCAAAGCGCTGGACCAATAAACTTACAGCTCTCGTCAAACAAGAAAAAGACGACACTAAGAAATACCTCCGGACCAAAGAAAAATTCATCAAGAAGCGGGCCAAAATTGGACGATTCTACTATGCCCGTGCGATTGAGGCTCTAGAAGAGATTACAGAAAAAGCCACTGAACTGGGAATCAAACTAGCCGTAGAATCGCGATCACGCTACGAAGACATGCCCACTGAGACTGAGATGCTTGCGCTGCAAAAGCATTTTGAAGACAACCCAATAGTGGGTTATTGGCACGATTTCGGTCACGTTCAACTCAAGCACAACATCCACTTGTTAGATCACGATGAATGGCTAAAAAGCATGAGTCCCTACATCATAGGTTGTCATGTACACGATGTCTATTGGCCCGAGCGCGATCATCGTGTACCACTCACTGGCGAGATCGACTTCCCTAAATTACTGCAACATTTTGATCCAAAAATGCCACACACCTGGGAACTCAGCCCAACCCGCGATCCAGAACAAATCAAGCAATCACTGTTACTCTGGAAACAACAATTCCCTGAAACCTTAGTTTAGTGCATGAGTAAGTGGAAAAAGTACCTCATTGGCGAACTCAGCTGGAAGCGATTACTAAAATCAATCGTCTCCATCTACCTGATACTCTTAGTCATCGCTGTGAGTCTAGGTGACTACTTCATTTTTCTTCCGCCAGAGCCAACCTATACCGAGCAATCTGAGCACATCGATCTAATAGATGGCAGCGAGACAAATAGCAAACTGGCCACCTATTACCGACCAGCAAAGCCGGGCATGCCGACACTACTTTGGTCACATGGCAATGCTGAGGACCTAAGCACGACTAGCTTCATCGACCTCTTCCACCAAGCAGGTTTTGGCATATACGCCTACGACTACCCTGGCTACGGACTGAGCGATGGATCACCAAGCGATCGCACCTGTTACACCGCGATCGAAAGAGCCTACGATGACCTTACCAACAACTATAAAGTAGCGAACAAGAACCTCATACTCGTGGGTCAATCCGTGGGCTCAGGCCCTACGACCTACCTCGCCACTATGAAGCCAGCCGCCGGCATGATACTCATCAACCCACTCACCAGCATCTACCGAGTCGCCTTCCGTTTTCCTATCTTCCCGCGTGATAGATTTCCTAATATTGATAGGATCAAAGACATCACGATCCCCCTCATGGTGATCCATGGAGAAAATGACCAAGTCATCCCTCAGTCTCACGGCAAGGCTCTGATTGCGGCCCACACCGGGAAGAATATATTCCACGACATCAAAGGCCGTGGTCACAATGACATCTACGGTGGCTCGCCAGAGGAAATCCAGGCCTTCATTCAGTTCTTCCTAGACTTCGCTCAAACGCTATCCGCCGATGCTATCTCGACATCAAAAAAGTGACGCATCACCTCACGGTAGACGTCCAGTTTGAAATCAGGCAACCAAGCTCCATCGAATTCCTCCGGACGCACCCAATCGTAGTCGCTGAACTCAGGATTATTATGGCCGAGATCAATCTCGGGTGCAGACTTCTTTAAGCGACAAAGAAAGTAGGTTTGGTTCTGACCGTCGAACTTCTTCTTCTCACGTACTTTTTGAGGGTATAGGTATTTATAACCACCCTTCACTTCTAGCACTTTATAATACTTTTCCTCTAAACCCACTTCCTCCCAGACTTCTCGATAAAGTGCCTCTAGTTCGGTTTCACCTTTATCTACTCCTCCCTGGGGAAATTGCCATGCTCTCGTATTGTTAGACCTTTCACAGACAAGAATCTCACCTTCCTTGTTTATAATAATGGCAGCTACGTTTGGGCGGTATTTTGGCATCAAGACATTCATCTCAACTTGTGCATCCCTTGTAAATCAAGATTTTCACAAGATTAGCGTAACTATCATTGCCAGCATCCTTAGGAAAAGTGTAGAAACCATCTATTATGAAATTTATTTTACTTATCACCGCCCTCGCTGCTGCTGTCATGGCGCCTATGTCAACTATGGCTCAGAATGAAAATAGCAATGTTTCCAGCCAAAATTTACCGCAAAAATTCTGGGAAGCCAATCTACCCGGTGGCAGCTACATGGTGTCGCTCGCCCGCATCTCATCCATCAGCATGAGTACCTACCATGTGAAAGGCGCTGTCGTGCATGAAGTAGATATAGAAACCATGGGGGCTGCTCTCGCTCGCTTCTACGTTATCGAAGCTCTCGGTGAGGCTAATGGCTCTAATGCAGCCTCCAACATTATTAGCAGAGTAAAGGAAATTGGTAGCGAAGCTGGCGGGAAAGTAGGAGTCGACCCAGACACTACCGTCCATAAAGAGTACCCACTCACCACCCACGCGAAAACTATCGAATTTAGAGTCATCGATACAGCTGACCTCGCAGAAATTTACAGCTCTATCAGCAAAGCCTGGAAAGAAAATAGAGGCCGTAAGATTACCATCAAATAAACGCCAAGACTAATACCTTCACAAAAAACACCCAGCAGCTCATGAGCTATGGGTGTTTTTTGTGATTACTCTAAATGCTCTAAATGGCTTAGAGGAGCTAATCTCGCTCTATGATTCTCCCAGATCTAACTCCTGATTCTTCGGCGCACGTACCACGCGATCGACCCCGTGTTTGCTGACAAGGTTACCACGGACTCCTCGGCCCTTGATTGCTATGTCTTCAAAGTTGAATGGTCGGGAAAGGTTACGCAACCTGAGCTGTGCCTTGAGATGGACAATAACCATATTATCGTTAGACTCAGCTTCGGTGCCGTGAACTACAAAGTAGAGAATGCGCGTACCCTTCGTCGCTGTAGCTAAGTCGTATTCTTTGTCTCTAGTAACTCCACCTATACGGAAGCGCTTGGCTCGGATCGGTCCATCACGGCCTTCTCTATAGATCACCGAATACACTTTTTCTTCGTCCTTACGGAAAATAGCAATGTACTGAGGCCGCTTACCAACAAAGAGTTTCTCGGCGACCTTCATCACCTTCATCTTGCCGTCAGTGCCAATCACAATCATGTCATCGAGCTCTGAGCACTTGTCTAACGACTCTTCTTTTTTCAGACCGAAGCCTGCAAATCCATTCTTACGGTCGATGTAGAGTATCTCGTTAGCTACAACAACCTGCGTGCGGTCGACTTTTGCAAAGCTAGAAATTTCAGTCTTACGCTCGCGTCCTTTACCGTAATTCTTCAGTAGATTCTTGAAGTAACTAATCGTATAGCGTGTCAGATTTCGCAGGTTTTTCTCAACCTCCTCAATCGCACCTTCCAATGCCTTGAGTAAGTCATCTGCCTTAGCACTATCAAATCGAGTCATACGTAAGAATGGTAACTTAGAAAGTTTGACAATATCTTCTTCCACCACATCGCGCTGGAGTAGCTTCTTGAATGGAGTCAGTCCCTTATCTATCACGGAGACTACTTCCTCCATGCTCTTACAGTCTTTCATCGAGAGATAGATCTCATTCTCGATGAATATTTTTTCTAACGAACTAAAGTGCCACTTGTCCTTCAGCTCAGCCAAGCGAATCTCTAACTCCTTTTGGAGAAGGTCCTTGGTGTGAAATGCACTATGTTTGAGAATATCATGCATCCCCATAAACTTAGGCTTACTGTCGATGATGACACAGGAGTTCGGTGAGATGCTCGACTCACAATCGGTAAAGGCATACAGCGCGTCACGCACGACTTCCGGCTCTGAGCCCGCTGGAAGGTGCACCAAGATTTCTGCATTGGCTGCAGTGTTATCCACTACCTTAGCAATCTTGATCTTCCCCTTCTCGTTCGCCGCCACGATGTTATCCATCAAACCACCAGTAGTCGTTCCGTATGGTACTTCTACAATGCGCAATAGCTTTTTACTATCGATCTCGATCCGAGCACGGACCCGCACCTTACCACCACGAATTCCTTCACGGTAGTCGCTGGCATCCATAATCCCTGCAGTCAGGAAGTCTGGTAGAATCTCAAATGGCTCATTGCGTAGAGCACTGATACAAGCATCGATCAGCTCAATGAAGTTGTGTGGCAAAATCTTACATGCCAGGCCCACAGCAATCCCCTCCACGCCTTGTGCTAACAACAGTGGGAATTTAACAGGAAGACAGATGGGCTCTTGATTTCGTCCATCGTAACTAGGAGTCCAATTTGTCGTCTTTGGGTTGAAAGTGATCTCTTTAGCAAAAGGAGTCAGACGTGCTTCAATGTATCGAGGTGCCGCCGCTCTATCGCCAGTCAGAATGTTTCCCCAGTTTCCCTGAGTATCAATAAGTAAGTCTTTCTGGCCAAGTCCCACCATTGCATCTCCGATCGAAGCATCTCCGTGAGGATGATACTTCATGGTATTACCAACCACATTCGCCACCTTGTTGTAGCGACCGTCATCCAACTCATTCAATGAATGAAGAATACGTCGCTGAACAGGCTTCAAACCATCTTCCACATACGGCACTGCGCGTTCTAGAATCACGTAACTTGCGTAATCCAAGAAATAATCCGCGTACATGTCCCGTAAACTCACCTCTGGCAATTCTTCCTGACTCATAAATTATTTAAGATAAGTTAACATCACCATTCCCCCCTCCAGCGTCAAGGCGATTCGACTAACGGATTTTCAGAATGATGATTTGCCGGCACAGCAAGCAACACTCTCGATTCTATTGTTCTCCATCGATGGTCTTTTCTATTGCGCCAGCGACTTGTTGGCCTATCTTCTGGTACCCATCCTTTTTGTAGTGAACGTCTCCGGCACCAGCAAATAAATCAAAAGAGAAGTCTTTAGTCAGAGAGTGAAGGTCATTGATCGTCACACCATGCTTCTTCATGATCTTCGCTGCCACATCATTGTACTTCTTGTCGTCACCCACAATGCGGCCTGCCTCCTTATCTGGAACCACAGTTGTGTGTGCCCAGATTAGTTTTGCATGCGTCTTCTTCAGGCGAGTGACCAGCTGCTCTAGATTCTTCTCATATAGCTCTAATGAAGAAGTCACTTTGCCGTTGGCCTTGTCTTTGTGACCCTGGACCTTAGATGTCGGATTGCGGTAGCAGAGATCCCACAACCCCCAATTGAAATGAATAACATCCCATTCTGTATCCCCAAGCCAACCATCAAGCTTTTTCAACCCCGTGCTTGTGTGCTGAGCATTACCCTTGTGGTGCGTGACAATTGCTTTGCCTTTTAGAATCTTCTTAACATGCGGGGTGTAGCCTATGGATATTGAGTCCCCTATGAGCAACACCTTAGGTAGATCTTTCTCCTGTGGTGACTCCTTCGCATAACTACACGGCAACGAGATGATCGACAGCAGTAATCCTCTAATCAGTAATTTTTTCATTTTAGTAGTGAACGCCAAAATATCTGACATGTGAATTTTTATTGTTAGACATATTTCTATTTTTTAATGATTTCTGAATTATAATTTGAGCACGAATCAAAGGAATTCATCTTTCATGTCCATGAGTAATCGCCGTCCCATTGACTTATTACCGGTAAAATGAAGAGAAGGGACACCTTCTTGTAAAAATGTTGAGTATGCCTTCAATTTACTTTTATCAATATCCTTAACGTTTAAAAATGCCATTGACCAATCTGTGAAACTCCTCTCTTCAATTTTGCCATCCCACAATAGTTGATTTTGTTGGTTACGTTCATCTTTACAAATCGTCTCATATAGGGAGAATATGTCCGACCTCTCCCCCTCTAATAACTGTATGAATTCCCTTTTATAAGAGACAAGTAATCCGCTAATATTTAGACGGACATTCTTTTCACGAGATAGCTCTAATAAATCAGCCAAATCATTTTCATCCATCTCAATT
>JBLHPP010000073.1:0-9767 GCA_047624385.1 Crocinitomicaceae bacterium | reverse complement strand
ATTAGGTGCGTTTCATTTTCACACTAGAAAAGAGTGGCTGAATAATTTTCGTGCAAGTAAACTTATGGTGAAGGATGAGATGAAAACGACACCATTTGTAACCACCTTTATACTCACTAAATGATGGAATTTTTAATACAGTTGATAGGATGTGGATTAGTCGTTCTAGCGCTCATTCACGTTGTTTTCCCAAAGGTTTTCGACTGGAAAAGCGAGTTACCATTATTGAGTCTGGTAAACCGTCAGCTGATGACCGTGCACACGTTTTTCATAGCGGTCATGGTATTTATGATTGGCGTGCTCTGTGCTAGCTCTGCGGAGTTACTTCTGCACACACCACTAGGCAGAAGAATTCTTTGGGGCCTGTCATTCTTCTGGTTTGCACGACTCATCACGCAGTTATTCTGGTATTCTCCTAAGTTATGGAAAGGGAAACGCCTAGAAACGGGAGTGCACATTATTTTCACTATCCTGTGGTCAGCAATGACAGCTATCTTTGTATTCGGTGCAATGAGGTAGTAGGTGTGGGTACTCAAGTCCACGGTCAATTCCGACGGAATCCGGAGTCGTTCGATTGATCCAGTTGAATTCTGAATGAAGGATGTGTGTTTATTTATTTATTTAGGTTGTCGCGAGGAAGCATAGAGATAACGTCTACAGCATGAGATTATTTTTCTACATGTGCTTTACGGCTCTATTGATGATTGGGGCTTCTGAAGCTCAGAATTCGGTAAAGCTCAAATGCAGCCTTGATAAGTTAGTTTATCTTCCCGCAGGATACAAGGTAGGGCCTGATGATTTAGAAGGTTTGTTTGATAAGGGTAATTATAAAAGAAACCCGTACTTTGAATGGCTCACTTTGAAAAAAGACCGAGCAATATTTAAGCGACATAGGTCTCAAAGTTTTAAGATCGATCTCACGATGTTAGGTGGTGAAGTTCCTATTGATGAGGCTGTGCTTGATTTCGAGAAAGGTAAGTTTCTAGGGATTACAATTTCTGTTTTTAACCGAGGTGATGGTGGATCGATTAATCAAGCGGAGTTTCAGAGGCGCTGCGATCTCATAGGTAAGCATTTCAGTGAGCAGTTAGATACGCGGCCTAAGAAGAGAGTTGGGAATATCAAAAAGGGTATTATGACAAGCGGTTACGTGTGGGAGTCGCGACGAGGTAAGGCGGTACTAGAGTACAATGTAGGGGCGCCAGGGAAGATTGAATTCGTCCGGGCACGACTCGCTACAAAAGCATCTAAAGGAATTTATGCAGCCGCTATGAAGGAGCGTTCACAAGCAACAGTGCGGAAGTCTGAGCTTGCTAGGAATGTCGTTGAAGAAGACGATAATGTTTATATCAAAGGAGTTCCAATGGTAGATCAAGGAGCTAAAGGTTACTGTGTGGTAGCATCAGCACAGCGTCTGTTCGAGTACTATGGTATTGCTTGTGACATGCATCAGCTAGCTGTGCTTGCTGAATCTGACCCAAAACAGGGAACGAGTACTTTATTGATTAACCAACAGCTAGGTGCAATTGATTACCTTTTCAAAACAAGGTTCACCTGTCTCGCGGTCAGTCATAATAATGGTTTATACCAGCTCAAAGATGAGAAATATGTGGGTAAGGAAGTGGATGAAAAGAAGTTTCATAAACTCATTCGTTCGAATATAGACGACGGCATTCCTCTGCTTTGGTCGCTAATGCTCGGAGTGGCTCAGGAGGAGCCTAACTTGAATCCTCAAACCAGTGGTGGCCATATGAGAATGATTATCGGATATAATGACGAGACTGACAGAATCATTTTTACCGATTCGTGGGGGGCTGGACATGAATTTAAAACGATAGCAGCCAAAGATGTTTATAAGGTGACTAGAGGAATCTTTCTGATGAAGCCGACAACCAACTAGAGTCTGATTTCCTGATGCCACAAAGAGTTGAGCTAATCATAGGTCAGGTTTCAGTGGCTTGAAGGAGTGGTCATGGCAGAAAGTCTGAAAGCCCTAGTTTCGAATAGCTGGATGTAGGATTTTCCAGACGTTTGCGGCAACTGCCGCTTGCCCTTTTGCTGTAGGGTGGATGCGGTCGGGTTGGTTTAGTTTCTCTACTCCGCCGACGCCATCTAGAAGGAAGGGAATCAGAGTTGATTTGGACTCTTTGGCAGCTTCTGGGAAGGTAGTTTTGAAGGCTGCGACGAAGTCGGGTCCCATGTTGTCGGGCATTTCCATGCCGGCGATGAGGATGAGGATTTTAGGGTTTTTACTGCGGGCTTTGGTGGCGATGCCGATGAGGTTCTTTTTGGTTTCTTCGGGGGGGATTCCTCGGAGTCCGTCGTTACCCCCTAGGGCTATGATTAGGACGTCAGCACCTTTTGCCATGGCCCAGTTGACTCGGCGGAGTCCTCCGGCTGTGGTGTCTCCGCTGACTCCGGCGTTGGATACCGCGTAGGGTAGTTTTGCCTGATCAATT
Source organism: Crocinitomicaceae bacterium (assembly GCA_047624385.1). GTDB lineage: Bacteria > Verrucomicrobiota > Verrucomicrobiia > Verrucomicrobiales > Akkermansiaceae > Rubritalea. The sequence continues at coordinate 7,308 of JBLHPP010000073.1, read as the reverse complement.
TTTTTCTGGAGGACGGCGGGGTAGGCCAGTTTCGGGTCGAGCCCGTAGCCCGCGGTGATACTATCTCCGAGGACGACGATGCGTTTTTTTAACTCATTTGCATTCGAGGGTTCTTCGGCTAATAGTACGTTGCCTGCAGCGAGCAGTAAGCTGATCCATAAAGTTTTTAAAAATGTCTTCTCCATCTAAAGCTAGTCTAGATTCCTCTCCTAACATTGTCAAACGAGCCATCCTTAAAGTTTCAGGACTGCGGAAGGTGCATAAAACGACGGACCATGAGCTGACCGTTCTAAAAGATGTGAACCTGAGTCTGGATGCTGGCGATACGATGGCGATTGTGGGGCCATCGGGTAGTGGCAAGACGACTTTGCTGGGGCTTTGCGCTGGGCTTGATGACGCCAGTGCTGGGTCGGTCGAGCTGGATGGAATGGCGATTGAGGCGATGAGTCAGGACCAGCGTGCGGCGTTGAGAAATCAGTTAGTGGGTTTTGTTTTCCAGAGCTTCCAGTTGATTCCGACGCTGACGGCGATTGAGAATGTTTTGGTGCCGCTGGAGCTACGCGGTGAAACAGGTAGGCAGAAGGAAGCGGAAGATTTACTAACTGAGGTGGGGCTAGGTGACCGGCTGGACCATTACCCACTGCAACTTTCCGGGGGTGAGCAGCAGCGGGTTGCCTTGGCCCGCGCGTTCATCCATAGGCCTAAAATTTTGTTTGCAGATGAGCCGACAGGTAATCTAGATTCTGCGACTAGCGCGCCGATTGTGGAGATGCTTTTCCGGCTCAACCGAGAGGCTGGTACGGCGCTCGTGCTGGTGACTCATGATCCATCGTTGGCGGCGAAAGCACGACGGGTGGTGACAATGAGTGGTGGTGAAATTGTCACGGAGGAGGTCAATGGAAACGTCTGAGTCCAAGCGGCTGCCACGTAGTCTATGGACGGCATTATTCCATTCATGGGTCTGGCGGATGGCTTGGCGAGACAGCCGGTCCCAGCGTTTGCGGCTGTTGGTTTTTTCGCTGGCGATTGTTTCAGGGATCGCGGCTCTTACGGCTATATACTCGCTCAAGGCGAGTGTTGAAAAAGGGATATCATCTGAGGCGAAGTCGCTGCTAGGGTCGGATCTTAAGATTTCCTCAAAGAAGGAATTTGTGAATGAGGAGTTGGCTAGACTGACTGAGAAAGCTGAGGATTTTAGTCGTGAAACGAGTTTCCCGACGATGATGCGTTTCCTACCAGAACTACCAGACGGCGGAAGTCGACTGATGCAGATGCGTGGGATCGAGGGCGAATATCCGTTTTACGGTAAGGTGGAGACTCGCCCGGCAGATGCCTGGGAGAGGCTGCAAGCAGCAGGGGCTGAAAGCGGAGTGCTACTGGAGCCCGCGGTGTTGGATCAATTTGGAGCGAAAATTGGAGATGAGGTAAAGGTTGGAAAAATCCGTTTGAAGATTCTTGGGGTGATCGATAAGCCCGCCCCGCGGAGTAGTCGCTTCAGTGGGTTTGCGCCGGAGGCGTATGTTCGCTTGGCTGATCTAGAAAGCGCCGGGTTGCTGGGGACGAAAAGTATGGCGAGTTTCACCGTGCATTTGCAGATGGATGGAGGAGTCTATGCGGATGATTTGAAGGACAGGGTTCGGCAGGATTTCCCTGAGGCGGTGTGGCGGTTAGAAACGCCGGAGGATCGGCGTGAAAACCTGGGAGATGCGCTGGATAACTTCCAACAATTCCTCGGTCTGATCGCTCTGGCTTCGCTAGCACTTGGGGCGATAGGCGTGGCTGGTGCGGTGCACGCACACGTGACTAGACGGATCCCTACGGTTGCCATTTTACGATGCCTAGGATGTCCAGGCCATCTGGCGTTCGGAATTTATTTCGCGCAGGCGATAGCTCTTGGGTTGTTCGGAGCTTTGCTGGGGGCTGGTTTAGGAATTGGTTTACAGATGGGATTGATCGCGGCATTCCAGGATCAACTGCCAGTTTCTGTCGCGGCTGTCCCTGAGTGGAAGATTGCGGCGCAGACGACAGCTATGGGCTTTGCTGTGTGCTGTGGGTTTGCTCTGCTACCATTGCTGAGAATTCGTGAAATTTCACCAGCGGTGACGCTGAGGAATGGTGCCCGGCTTAAAGGTGGGGTGCTGCGGGCATTGCCAGTTTACGCGCTTTTGGCGGCTCTACTTTTTGCTGTGGCTTACGCCAATGACCCGAACTGGAAGAGCGCGCTGGCGCTTGTCGGTGGAATGGTCATCGCCTTCCTCGCCTTGATTGGGGTGGCGAAAGTGCTGATGTGGCTGGCGCGTAAATTGATAGGTAAAGGCTGGCCGTATCTGATACGGCAGGGAGTCTCGAACCTTTATCGACCGGGGAATCAGACATTGTTATTTTTGCTTTCTCTGGGACTAGGGACATTTCTTTTGGTGACAGTGCTTTCGGTAGGGAATCTGTTGACTGATCGGCTCACTTTGGATCAAGCCGGGAATAGCCCGAATTTGTATTTGATCGATGTTCAGCCAGATCAGGAGGCTGGCGTGCGGGAGATTTTAGAAAATGGCGGGCTGCCAGTATTGGAAAGTTCGCCGATGGTGACGATGCGGATCGAGTCGATACGCGGGGTGCCAGTGGCCGAGGCGAAGGACGTGCCAAAGTGGGTGGCGCGGAGGGAGTTCCGGTCGAGTTACCGTGACTATTTGAATCCGACGGAAACGCTTGTGGCTGGGACGCTAGCGACAGATCGAGCGGATCCTGACAAGGTGGTTCCAATATCACTGGAGGAGAAGATCGCGCGGGATATGGGGGTGGGAATCGGCGATGAAATGACGCTAGATGTCCAGGGAATCTCTATTCGCACCAAAGTGACCAGCCTGCGGCGGGTGGACTGGAGTCAGTTTAACCTGAACTTTTTCATGATCTTTCCGCCGGGAGTACTGGAGGATGCTCCGGGGTTTCATGTGGTGACCACGCGGACCCCATCACCTGCCGCCTCGGGGGATTTACAGCGGGAATTGGCTGATAGTTATGCCAATGTGACTGCGATTGATCTGACGCAAATTCTGGAATCTGTCCGGGACATTCTAGGGAAGATTTCTGCGGTGGTATCGGTGCTGGCAGGATTTACCGTGCTGGCAGGATTACCAATTTTGATCGGAACACTGCTGAATGGTCGGGATGTGCGGCTAAAGGAAAGTATGCTCCTGCGGACGCTGGGTGCTTCGAGCAGGCAGGTGAGAATGATCTTGCTGATCGAGTACACAACGCTCGGTCTGCTCTCGGCGCTGACTGGGGTGTTGCTAGCAGTCGCTGCAAATGCGGCCTTAGCGATGTTGGTATTCAAAGCTGAGCCATGGCCGGAAACCGGACTCGTTCTCTGGGCTGTAGGAGTCGTGACCGGTATCTCCGTGTTAGGCGGGCTGCTTGTGAGCCGAGGCGTGACCAATAATCCGCCGTTAGAGGTTTTGCGGGGTGGGTAAACAGGCTGCTGTAATGTGGTGATTGACAGCCAAGTGGCTAATCATAGGTAGTTCTTGGCGAATAGAATAGAATAGCATTTGCATAATTCTTTTTTAGGTGTTAGGAAATACGTGTAATATTTTTCATCTATTAACCACTACTATCTAGAAACATGAAAAGCGGCGCTATCCTAATTTGCTACGGTCTATTCCTCATTATTGCAGGCCTTGCTGGCTATCTTTCTAATCCTGAGAAGGCGAAGACGGCGCTGATGTCGGGCGGGACATTCGGGCTAATCCAGATCTTGGTAGGAGCGATTGCCATTAAAGGCTGGAAGCCAGCCCGCATGATCGGTATTGGGGTTTGCGCATTTCTCACACTAATTTTCAGCTGGCGCTCAATAGTCAGTTGGATGGCAGTAGCGGGTGGTAATGAAGAGAAGCTATTTGCCGCCTCATTGATTTCAACGATGCTCATCGCCAGTGTCGTGACGATTGTCTTACTCCTTAGAAATAAGCCTGTGAGTTCCTAATCGGGGGATAGAGTCTCAGAGTTTGGGGTAAAATCATGTTCACTTTTCTCCGGTCGGAATCTAATCTAGCGGAGCCAAATTTCTATTGTCAGCGGCAAAAATAAGAATTACGAGTTGGGATTCGGCTCTTTAGATCTTATACCACTTAGCAAAACTAAAGAGACAAATGTTCTTTTTGAGGGCTTTATGGAAATGCGCTACGCGGAAAGCTTTGAGTGCTGGGCGCTTTCTTGATAAATCGGCGTATCTCCTCAGTCATGGTGCTCGCACCATTCCCTCGTCTAGCCTTGATGGATCAAAAAATCACTCCAGCATTAGTCTCTTTTGATTCACTAAGTGGTATTAAGTGATTCTGAGTGATTCACCATTATGGCTGGCATCTAGTGATTCGAGGAAAGGGATTGCTATTTTTTTCCAATCATCAACGGTCTGATGGAGTTCTGCGTCCGATTTGAGAGTTTTTCTGAGCATGTCTGTGTTGATCACGCCAGGGCTCAAGGCAACACATGCGAGGCCTACTGGAAGTTCCTGTGCGAGTGATGCGCTAAGGCCTTCGATTGCAAATTTGGTGGCGCAGTAGGGGGCAACTTCGGGGGATGAGTGCTGACCCCAGCCTGAGCTGAGATTGACAATGATACCACTCCCGCGCTCGATCATTAGTGGTGTGATATGCCTGATGAAATGATAGACGCCTTTGATGTTGATATCGATAATTTCGCGAAACTCATCTTCAGGAACTTCCCAGAGTGGGGCAGATTTATTGATGATGCCTGCGTTGTTGATAAGGAGGTCTGGAGTTCCTGTTTTTTCTAGCGCTACCTTTACCCACATAGCGACAGCGTCGTCGTCGGTGACATCGACAGGATCAAAGTGGTGCTGGTCTGCGCATTGGTTTTTTAGTTCGTTGATATGCTTCTCGGAACGGCCGCAGCCAGCCAGTGTCCAACCATTTTCAATAAGTCCCTCGGTCATTGCGCGACCAAGTCCTCTCGTGCAGCCAGTGATCCAAGCAACTTTATTCATAATGATTTTATGTGAATTGATTATGAAGCAGGATGTGGAGGGAAGGTGGTGTATCCTTCCGTGCCCGGGGCTGACCAGACTGAGGTGTCGGCATCGTCTGCGAGTGGTAGGTCTTTTTTGAATCGGATGGGAAGGTCTGGATTGGTTATGAAGGGACGACCGAAGGCGATGAGATCTGCGTTACCATCTTCGATGGCTTGCTCTGCTGTTTCTTCAGTGTAACCACAGTTACCGACGATGGTGTTTTTGAAGACTCCGCGAAAGTCTGCGAGCGTCATTGGCTCGCCGAGTTCGTGGAAACCGAAGGCTAATCCGTCCATGACGTGGAGAAATCCTAGTTCGAGGTCGTTGAGCATTTCAGCGGCAGTGGTGTAGGTCTCTTTGTAGTCTGGGCTTCCCATGTCATTGAAGACACCATTGGGTGAGAGGCGAACGCCCACTTTATTGGCGGGCCATATTTCTAGGACAGCCTCGGTGACTTCTTTGAGGAGGCGGAGTCGGTTCTCTAGTGAGCCACCGAATTCGTCTGTGCGATGGTTGGTTTTTGATTCTAGGAATTGATTGAGCAGGTAGCCATTGGCAGAGTGGATCTCGATACCGTCGAAGCCTGCCTCCTTCGCGTTTATTGCGGCTTGTTTATAATCCTGAATCGTCTGCTCAATTTCATCCAGGCTGAGTGGACGTGGGGTTTCGTATGCTTGCTTGCCATCCGGGGTGTGGATTTCATCACCATCGATTTTGATAGCTGACGCGGATACGGGAAGTTCGCCATTATGGAAAGATGAGTGAGACGCGCGGCCGCAGTGCCATAGCTGGAGGATGATAGGGGTGTTGTGTTCGTGAAGTGCAGAGGTGATTTTTTTCCAGCCTTGTGTTTGAGCGCCGTTGTAGATTCCAGGAGAGTCTACCCAGCCGATTCCTTCTTCGCTGACTACTGTGGCTTCTGCAAAGATGACTCCAGCTGATTCGCGCTGGGTGTAGTATTCAACCATGAGGTCATTAGGCACCCGGTCCGCACCTGAGCGGCCACGCGTGAGAGGTGCTAGCGCGACTCTGTTTGAAAGTGTGGTTCCGAGGAAGGAGTAGTCGGATAGTAAGTAAGGTGAAGTGGACATGATTTTTAGATGCGGTGGTTGGTCGTGACTGAGAAGTCTTTTAAGGCAGGAAGTCCGTGACTACAAATTTTTTGCCATTTTTTGAGAATAGTTTTTTATTTCAGACAGGATTTTACAGGTAATCAGTCCAGATGGATAAACACCTCTACCGCGTAAAACACGAAAGGAACGAAAGTGGTGGACGATGAAGCATTTCTACCACCAATCTCACCAATCGCACGAATGAGAAAAACAAGTAAAATTCTTGATTCTCAACTGGAGTGTGGCGCCGCCTGCCGTTTTTCTGGTTAGACGAAAGCGCCTCCGAAGGAGCCGAACAACACAAATAGTCTAAAGGCACATAGTTTAAGCCTATTTTGGTGAGTTTTGAGACGCATTATTTTACTTCACCATACTAGCTACTCGTCAAACCACACCTCAAGAAGTATAAATCTTCAAGTGAGTCGATTGACGACCAAGTCCCTTAAGTGGTTGCAATTGATTCCATAGACCACAAAATGAGTGAATACACCAAGCTTAGTGATGTTGATATGGGAGCTCGCACAAAGACGTAATGTTGGTTGGGTGCATGGCATGCAGTTCTTTGCTGAAAACTCTTATCCAAACAAATTCTGTAAATTTTGTTAATTCTGTCAAAAAAAGCTCCTGACTTGAAATAATGTAAAATACCACTACCTTGGCTACGCAAGCAAAATCCAATCTCGCTTAAAAAATGGACAAACAAACTATCATCGTCACAGCAGCCATCGGCATTGCTTTGATCTTCATACTCTGGCGTTGCTACATAGCACTCAGGCGATATTCCTGCTGCGGAACCTGCGGCTGTGACCTAATGACTAAAAAAGAACGTAAAGTCTTCGATGCTAGAAATTCTAGTAAAGCTGAACAATCCAAAGAAAAGCCGCAAAGTTGAGCTACAGGCGACTCTCACGCCGTTTTGTCATACTCGGATATGACTGGCATCCATCTTAACCAAGCGCTATTGGCTTCAGAAGGGTTAAGGGCACCTCCCATTGGCGTCAACCTAAGCACTTAAGGTGACCTATCCTTCTCTGGGCTAAAGCCTTACGTTTTATTCGAACTTCATGTGACAACTCCCTCAGTCGGTATGGATACGCAATATTCATGGAGTCGAGTTGTGATAAACATGAAAGCATCCAGTCCATAAACTTCTCGATGCTCAATTTACAC
>JBLHPP010000072.1:0-9793 GCA_047624385.1 Crocinitomicaceae bacterium | reverse complement strand
TTCCTTTCAACTCACAAAAAAAGCCCCATGAGCGATGTGCTCATGGGGCTGAAGTTTATTGGGTGAATATGACTATGTCTTATTCTTCTGATTCGCTCTCCTCTGGAGCATCTTCAGAAGTTTCAACAGGGGCCTCGCCTTCAGCAGCTTCGACACCTTCAGCACCTTCGGTGCCCTCTTCTCCTTCTTCGAGCTCTTCCTCATCATCTGGGATGACGCGGGCGATATCGAGTAGGGTGACGCCTGGCTTCATGGTGACTAGCTTTACACCTGAGGTGTTACGTCCAGCCTCACGGATGTCAGCACAGCGGATTCTTATAGACTGACCATCAGAGGTCATGAGCATGAGTTCATCGTCGGGAAGTACCATGACAGCTCCGGCAACTTTACCAGTCTTGTCATTGCACTTCATTGTGATGATTCCCTTACCTGCACGGGTCTGAGCGCGGTAGTCAGCAAACGGTGAGCGCTTACCAATACCATTTTCAGAGGCTACGAGCAGAGTGCCTTCGTCATTGACGATTGCCATTCCGACCACGTAGTCACCTGCGACTGGCTTGATTCCACCGACACCTGCAGTGGCTCGGCCTTGGGCACGCGCCTGGTCTTCGGTGAAGCGGAGAGATAGGCCATTGCGAGTCACTAGGATCACGTTGTCGTCACCAGAGGTGACTCGGACATCGATGAGGGTGTTTCCTTCATCGAGCCTGATGGCAATGATTCCGTCCTTACGGTAGTTCTTGAAGTCAGCGAGTGCTGTCTTCTTGACCTTACCTGAGCGTGTTGCAAAGAGAACGAACTTGTCTTCGACTGTGAGCGTGATGTCGTTTCCATCTTCATCGAGCTGACGTTCGAGTCGCTGAGTTGCCGCGATATTCTCGTCCGGCTGGAGGTTGAGTACGTTCTTAATAGAGCGCCCTTTGGAGGAACGAGATCCTTCTGGAAGTCCATAAACGCGCTCAACAAACACACGGCCGGTGTTAGTGAAGAACATGAGGTAATCATGGGCTTGGGCGGAGAATAGATGCTCGACGAAGTCTTTCTCATCGTCGTTCTTGTTCTTCGTTTCCATCCCTTTGACGCCTTTACCACCACGGGCTTGGACGCGGTATTCGGCACTAGGAGTACGCTTGATGTAACCTTTGTTAGAAAGCGTCACAATCATGCCATCATTGGCAATAAGGTCTTCAATAGCGATCTCACCTTCGTCAGGAAGGATTGGGCAACGACGTGGAGTCGCGTGCTTTTCTTTGATCTCAAGAAGCTCTTCTTTGATGATTGTAAGAACACGTACTTCTGAACCAAGGATGTCGAGGTAGTCAGTGATTTCTTCGAGAAGCTTGTCGTACTCAGCCTTAACCTTATCACGCTCCATACCAGTGAGCTGGTAGAGGCGGAGTTCGAGGATGGCATTGACCTGACGGTCGGTGAATACATAGCGGCCATTAATGATAGATGCCTGATCACGTAGCAAGATGCCGAGGCCTTCTGCTGTTTTCTCTGGAAAGTCGTAGCCTTTAAGGCGGATACGAGCTTCGTCACGGTTTCTAGAGTCGCGGATGATCTTGATAAAGTCATCAAGGTGTCCGAGAGCTAACAAGAATGCTTCGAGGTTTTCTGCACGAGCTTCTGCTTTCTTAAGCAAGAAACGGGTACGGCGCATGACCACATCTCGGCGGTGCTCGATAAAGGCATCAAGACAATTGATGACTGACATTTGCTTTGGGCGACGCTCGTGAATAGCAAGCATGTTGACGCCGAAGGAGGTCTCCATCGATGTGAGCTTGAAGATCTGGTTCATCACCACCTGAGGACGCGCTTCACGCTTGAGAGTGATCTCAATGCGGGTCTGGTCATCCGAAAGGTCACGCATGCCAGAGATGTCTGTGAGAATTTTCTCACGTACAAGCTCAGCAATACGCTGTTGAAGAATCGCACGGTTCACGCCGTGTGGCACCTGAGTAATGGTGATAATGGAAGTACCAGAAGCCTTTTCGTCGACCTCCATCGTACCACGCATTTTCACGCTACCACGGCCAGTGCGGAAGTAGGAATCGATTCCTTTAAATCCGCGAATCTCACAGGCAGACGCGAAGTCCGGGCCTTTGATGATTTGCTTCATGTCCTCGATCGAGATCTGAGGATCATCGATGCGGGCACAGACCCCATCGATCACTTCACCCATATTGTGGGCTGGAATGTTGGTTGCCATACCGACAGCAATACCGGTACCACCATTGATCAGCAGGTTTGGAATTGCTGCGGGAAGAACGACTGGCTCATTACGAGTTTCATCGTATGTTGGTCTCAGATCGACAGTTTCCTTTTCCAGGTCAGTCATCATCGCCGTACCCATGTGAGTAAGGCGGGCCTCAGTGTATCGCATTGCCGCCGCTGCATCACCTTCCACAGAACCGAAGTTACCTTGGCCGTCGACCAAAGTTTCACGCATGCTCCATGGCTGGGCCATGTTTACCAAGGTGCTGTAGATAGAGCTGTCACCGTGCGGGTGATACTTACCCATCGTGTCACCGACAATACGCGCACACTTCAGGTGCGCCTTGCTTGGTGAGAGCGATAGGTCATTGAGCATTGCATAGAGAATGCGTCGCTGAGATGGCTTGAGGCCATCACGCGCATCCGGCAATGCTCGCGAAATGATCACGGACATCGAGTACTCCAAAAATGAATTGGACATCTCTTCCGCCACATTGATCGGCTTAATATTTTCAGACATTGTTTAAATTATTTTTATTAGTAGTAGCGATGGTTAAACATCTAGATTTCTAACATTCAGGGCATTGTCTTCGATAAATCGCTTTCGCGGTTCAACGATATCTCCCATCAGAACATCGAACATTTTGTCTGCTTCGATTGCGTTTTCTTCATCGAGTCTGACTCGTAGAAGTTGGCGAGTGCTAGGATCCATTGTTGTGCTATAAAGCTCTTTAGCATTCATCTCACCAAGTCCCTTGAATCGTTGAATACGCATTCCACGTCTTCCGATTTCAAGCACCTTGTTGAGTAGGTCGAAGAGGTTAAACACTGGAATAGATTCAGCATCGTCCCCCTTACCTTCTACGAGTTCGAAGAGTGGCTTATCTTCCGAGAAGAACGGATGAGTCGGGACTCCAAGTTCTTCCACGCGAGCTAGAATTCGCTGAATTGCTGTTGCTTCATGAAGCTCGTGCTTAGTAGCACGTCGATGTGCACCTTCAAATTTCTCTTTGTAGGCTTCCTCTTCTTCTTCAGTGAGTTCCTCACCAAATAGACGAAGATCACGATTTTCATGAGCAAATTCTAGCAGCTCTTTCTCAGTGTCGTAGTAGGAGATAATCTCATTATTACCTTGGCGTACGCGCACCAGGAACTCCGGCAGATGGCCGTCTTTTTCAGCGGCTAACAGATCCTTGAAGCTACCGCCGTGCCCTTCGAGAGTGCCAGTGAAGCGTTTAAGTTGTGCGAGTGAATCTAGAACGCCACGAAGCACTTCTGGATCATTGACTGCATCTTTACCGTCCTTAACGAGGCGAACATCTTCTGAGCCGAGTTCAATGAGGATGGTGTTGAGTGCTGCGTCGTCTGCGATGTATTCCTCACGCTTTTTACGGGTGATTTTGTACAATGGCGGTTGCGCGATGTAGAGGTAACCAGTTTTCACAAGCTCTGACATGTGACGGCAGAAGAAGGTAAGCAGAAGCGTACGAATGTGCGATCCATCGACGTCGGCATCGGTCATGATGATGACTTTGTGGTAACGGACTTTTTCGACATTGAAGGAACCTTCTTGGTCGCCTTCGCCAATACCCGCACCGATCGCAGTGATCATGGCCTGAATCTCTCGATTCTGGAGCGCCCTATGTAGTCGCGCTTTCTCCACGTTGATCACCTTACCACGGAGTGGTAGGATCGCTTGCGTGAGACGGTTTCGACCAGATTTGGCCGAACCACCAGCGGAGTCTCCCTCCACAATATAGATCTCGGATTTTGCCGGGTCGCGCTCGGAGCAATCCGCGAGCTTACCAGGAAGGCCACCGCCAGACATGACTGATTTACGGACAGTCTCGCGAGCCTTTCGTGCCGCATCACGGGCACGTGCTGCATTCACAGCCTTATCGATAATCTGCTTCGCCAAATTGGGATTTTCATCAAAATACGCTTGGAGTCCGTCGTAGACGATTGACCCTACCACGCCTTCGATCTCGGCATTGACCAATTTATCCTTGGTCTGAGAGCTGAAGCGTGGGTTTGGCATTTTCACACTAATCACACAAATAATGCCTTCGCGGACATCGTCACCAGTCAGAGCCGGATCCTTATCCTTGAGGATTTTGTTATTCTTAGCGTAGAGGTTGATTGAGCGAGTTAGAGCTCCGCGAAAACCTGTGAGGTGGGCACCACCGTCAGCATTGGGAATAGAGTTCGCGTAACACAGAATGTTATCCTGATAGCTATCGTTGTATTGGAAAACAACATCTGCGAAGACGTCGTCTTGCACTACTTTCCCATCGTAATCGATCTCGACCTTACGCTTACCGCGAAGGATAACTGGTGAGTCATGAACCGTTGTCTTGTTCTCACCAAGCTGGGTCACAAACTCCTCGATCCCTTTAGCGTAGAAGAATGTTTCCTTCTTGTAGCTTTCTGGTCGTTCATCTTCGAGGATGATTGTGAGACCTGGGTTAAGGAATGTGAGCTCGCGCAGACGGGTGGCTAATCGACCAAATTCAAATTCGATGGTATCGACAAAGATCGTCGCGTCTGGAAAGAAGGTCACTTTGGTTCCAGTCTTATCCGACGGAGCATCGCCGATGACGCTAAGTTCCTTGACTGTCTTTCCTCGCTCGAAGGTGATTTGGTGCACCTTGCCTTGGCGTGTGACCTCGGCCACGAACCAATCAGAAAGTGCGTTGACACATTTGGCTCCAACACCGTGAAGACCACCAGAGTACTTGTAGGCACCTTGGCCAAACTTACCGCCTGCGTGCAGGCTAGTGAGTACCAACTCAATTGCGGGGATTCCAAATTTCGGGTGGGTATCAACTGGGATACCTCGACCGTCATCTGTGATGGAGATGGATCCATCGACATGAATAGAAACCTCGATAGAGCCACAATAGCCCGCGAGGTGTTCATCAATCGAGTTATCTAAAACTTCGAAAACACAGTGGTGGAGGCCTCTAATATCGGGGTCACCGATATACATACCGGGACGTTTACGGACGGCTTCTAAGCCCTCCAGTTTATCGATTTGAGAGGCGCCGTATTCCTGTTCTTCGGAAACATTTGTATCAGCCTCTTCGGGCTCAATAGGCGTATCTGACATGAGTAGAAAAAAGATATGATTTTTACCCCACAAGACAAGGAATAAGCGCCGTATGAGGAAGATTTATTGAGCATTTTATAACTCGACAAAAAAGCCTCCAACGCAAGGGCGCTGGAGGCTGTTTAAAATAGCTTTAGATGCCTACAAATCAAGCAGTTCACACTGCCAGCGCATCAGCACGGCAGCGGGTTCTTCTTCGTTCGCAGAAATAGACTCGATCGATGCTTTTGAGATCACCAAGCAAGCCTCGATATCCAACTCTGCAGCCACAGCGTTTCGTTTCTCAGAAAGGGCTGCGCAGCGCCCCTCGAAAGCATCATCTTTCACACGACGCTTCTCGCCGCGTATGCGCTTCGGCCACATGTTTTCAGGAATCTTTTTCGCTTCATCAATGGCAGTATAAAAATTCTTTCTACGTGAGCTTCTAAAATACTTAGGCAAGGTGATTTCTTTGCCATCACAGGCATCACTGACCCATGCTACTATTTGCTTGTTACCGCAGACCATAAATGGAGGTTTATTCCATTCGCTAGCCTCGGCATCTCGCCAGTACCACAGAGCCCTAAGGAACAAAAGTCCTTTGGGATGAAGCTTGCCAGCACCTTGGATGCGCCATGGGTCTTCTTTTACCTGAGGGCGATCGAGCACTTTGGCCTTCGCTTGGTGGCAGCTTTCTACAAACCACTCATAGCGGCCTTTTTCCTGAAGTTGTTCGAGCAACATGTCCACCATCGGCTTGAGGTAGAACACATCATTGAGGGCGTACTCAGCCATTTTCTCCGTAAGAGGGCGCATTGACCAGTCCGCCTTTTGTGAAGCCTTTGATAGCTCGACTCCAAGGAAGTGCTCCACCAGATTGGCGTAGCCAAATTTACGCACACCGAGTAGTCGCGCCGCGATCTGAGTATCCCAGACGACGGGAGGAATTGTATCCAGATCACGCCTCATCAGCGTGATGTCGTAATCTGCTCCATGCATCCAGAGCTCGGAGGTTTTGAGCAAATCTGTGAGTGGGGTAAGGTCATCAATCGCGAGCGGATCTATCAGCACATGCTTTTCTCCATCACTGTACTGAAGCAAGCAAAGCTTTTCATGATAACAGTGTAGGCTATCAGCCTCTGTATCTAGCGCATGGAATTCTCCATTACAGCTATCTAAGAATTCTGCTAATTCTTGAGTGGTTTGAATCATATAATTTTTTCTATTTTATCAAGATTTTTTCGATCTATGCAGCAAATTATAAGCCCTTCAACAACAACTCAGTATTATTCTGGGTCTTCTCTAGAGCCTTCAATAATGTCATGATTGAGTCACCTACAGGAAGAGCCGCCACGACTCGTCGGATTTCTAACACCGCGCGCATTTCATCTGGGTGATAGAGTCTATCATCATTTCGAGTCCCACTCTGAGGGATATGGATCGCTGGGTAGATTCGGCGCTCGGCCAAGTCCTGATCAAGCTTAATCTCCATATTACCCGTCCCTTTAAATTCTTCAAAAATAACTTCATCCATCTTGCTCTCAGTCTCGACAAGTGCCGTTGCTAAGATCGTCAGACTTCCACCTTCTGCAACATTCCGTGCAGCACCGAAGAACTTACGGGACTTTTGAAGCGCTGCCGGGTTCATGCCACCACTGCCGATGGGACCACTGCTCTGAGCATTGTTATGGCCTCGGGCGAGTCGCGTGAGGGAATCGAGCAAAAGAACAACATCCTTTCCCAACTCAACAAGTCGTTTTGCTCGCTCCAGCACTAAGTCAGCCACTTGCGCATGACGGCGAGCAGGTTCGTCGAATGTGGAGCTGAAAATATGCGCATCCACACTTTCTTCGAAGTCAGTCACCTCCTCAGGACGTTCGTCCAGGAGGAGGATAATCAATTCGATTTCGGGATGGTTCGCTTTAACTGACTTAGCAATCTGTTTCAGTAAAATAGTTTTACCTCCACGCGGAGGGGCAACGATCAAGCCGCGTTGGCCTTTACCTAGAGGAGCAACGAGATCAACCAAGCGCACACCCAATCCGCCTTCTTTACCATTTTCCAGAATGATTCGCTCATTCGGGAACATAGGAGTCAGCTTATCGAAATCTTTTGGCTTTGCGTAATCACCGACTGGGAGTCCTTCAATTTCGAGAATCTCCATCGCTGAAAGATACTTATCACGCCCACGCGGAGCACGCATACGCACCTTGATACGCTGGCCGACTAAAAGTCCGTGATTACGGATGAGTTCGCCCCCAATATAGAGATCGTCTGGTGAGGTTTTGAAAGAACGTATCGGATCACGTAACATCGCGTAGTTATCCTTGGCCTGCTCCATGTAACCTTCGCCTTCTATTATTGAGCCGTGCTTTGCATAGAAGCTTAGTATATCAAAAATGAGTTGGCTTTTAGTCGCGGTTGCCTGCGAGCGTATGGGTAAGGACTCGATTATATCGTGGAGTTCAGCCAAGGGCTTTACGCGGAATTCATTCACACAAATAAATTCAGGAACCACGATAGGTTTTTCTTTTGCCACCTCTGGGGTCGGCTGAGATTGCTGCACTGACTCCTCCGGAGTCGGCTCTTCTTCTGGTGATTGATTTTCTTCACTCATTGGTAATTATTTTGTATAAATCGTTTTAACTGTGATTCTAACACAGATTTAGGCCCCTCATTCCAGAACACAACGTCGGCACACTTCTCCTTATGAGAAATGGGAAGTTGTGCCTCAAGAATGGCATGGACAGTAGCGACATCGAATCCGCTTCTCATTATTAGCCGCTGCTCTTGCGTCTCGCGCGATACAGCGACCACCAGATTTACATGTTGACCGAAGTCAAAGCCACCTTCAAACAAAAGGGGCACGTCTGCAATGAACGATGTCGTCCCAATCGTTTTAGACGCGATTTCCAAACTGACAAGACATTCTTTTCTCACCAAGGGGTGAATCAAATTCTGAATCTCCCGCCTAAGCCCAGGCTCGGCAAATATTCGCTCACGTAAATAGGGGCGATTCAACTCTGCATTTCCGATATACGCAGACTTTCCCACCAACCCCACCAAAGCCACTGCAACATCGGCTCTCTGATAGAGCTCAGTGACACATTGGTCCGCGTCAAAAATAACACAGCGTGGATCGAGTGAGCGCAAAAGCTCCACACAGGTTGACTTACCTGTTGCGATCCCTCCCGTCAGTCCAAGTACACGCATGGTCATACATAAAAGAAGCGGGGTAGCCACATAGTGCTACCCCGCTTGTAAATCAATCAATGGATTTTACTGAATTAATTCAGTGGTGGAAGTAGGTCATCACCACCTGCTGAACCGAATGAATCAACAGGCTCACCCATTGAGTTACGCACTGACCGGCCAGTGGCATCGATGATATTCACAGACACAAAGATGATAAGGTTGCTCTTGATGTGGTTCTCAGCATTTGACTGGAAGAGACGCCCGATTAGAGGGAGGTCACCAAGTATAGGCACTTTATCCTCTACGTTCTGCACTTCTTCACGCATCAATCCACCAACCGCCACAGTGTGACCGTCATAAATAGTGAGACCTGTATTCACACGACGTGTGGAGAATACTGGCATCTCGATACGGTTTTCAGTAATTACGATAGTCACTGGGTTACCGAGAGCATCTGTCGCAGTAGTCTGGATCGGTGAGCCGTAATTGATGAATCCTTCGAAATCAACAATCTCAGGAGCGAAACGCAGATCGATGGTGTAACCATCTTCACCGAGAGTAGGCTCTACTTCGAGAGTCACACCAGTGTTGCGAGTTTCAAATGCTGTCGGAGTCGCCGGAGTAACCGGGAAGACGTTAGATACATTTCCACCAACAATACCACCACCACCACCTTGGTTACCACCACCTGTTGAACTAGGAAGTTCTGGTGGTTCGTACTCAGTTGGGTAAATAAATTCACGGATAATCTCAATAGTAGCCTTCTCACCAGAACGAGCAACAATGCTCGGAGCTGTCATTATGTCAGATCCTTTCTTCTGAGAAAGACCACGCATAATCATTTGCACCTGACCGTCAGTAAAGAGACCAGTCAAAGACATTATACCTGGAGCTATTGAAGTGTCCTGTGCTCCACGATTAGGATTATTCAAGAATGAACTAATACTATCACGAGTTATCGCATGGTCACCACTACGGATACCACCAGAGATAATGTTAGTTACACCTTGCGTAGGGTCAGATGGGATACCAGGAACGTTAAACCCATTCACTGGGCTGCGGAAGTCACCACCAGTACGCGGCGATCCGTTGCCATTAGTACCACCACCAAGGAAGGTAGTTGCAGCACCATTCAATGGAGTTGGTGTGAGAATCCAGTCAAAGCTAAGCTCTTCTGAGTTTTCTTGGTTGATCTCGACAAACTTTGTAGACATGCGGATCTGCTTTGGTTTATTATTTTTAATATCATCCACCAATTTCTCGATAATATCGAGGTTGTTTGCAGTGTTACGC